>CAMLEX010000334.1 GCA_946479055.1 uncultured Bacteroidota bacterium
AGCAGCATCGCTGATTTGAATTTGCGTTGTTCGGTCTCATTCAATAATTTTCCCGCATGCACTTTTGTAAAAATGGCGTCAATTTCCGATCCTGTAAAATCATCTGCATATATTTCTTCTAATCCATGATCCGATACGCCGCAACCCATTGTAGCAAAAAAATCATGGCGGTTTTGCAAAGCGTATAAAAAATCATCAAAAGAAGAAACAACTATATTACTAACTTCTTCCAGCTTCCTGACATAAGCATTGAACTTTTGAGGGTCACTTACATTCATGGCATTATCAGGACGAAATGCAGGCAGGATGGGAATTTCAAATCCATCATCTTTTATTTTCTGGTGATGCTCCAATGAATCAACGGGATCATCCGTGGTGCAAACCACTTTTACTTTCATTTTGAGCAACAAGTTGCGGACAGAATATTCATTTGTCTGCAATTTGGCGGTGCACTCATCATAGATATTTTTTGCCGTATCAGCATTTAAAATATTCTGTACATTGAAATAACGTTGCAACTCCAAATGTGTCCAGTGGTACAAAGGGTTTCTTAATGTATAAGGAACAGTTCCCGCCCATTGCTGAAATTTTTCCCAATCAGATGTGTTACCCGTACAATAACTTTCATTTACGCCATTTGCCCGCATGGCACGCCATTTATAATGATCACCATACAGCCAGGCCTGTGTTAGATTCGCGAATTTCATGTCTTCCGCTATCTGTTGCGGTGGCAAATGACAATGATAATCGATAATGGGCATGTCTTTAGCAAAATCTTGATAAAGACGCTGTGCCGTTTTGGTTTTCAGCAAAAAATTTTCGTCAAGAAATTTTTTCATACATTTTCATTTATAAGGAAACACCTTTTCCCCATGGAATAAAATCACTCTGAAGCCTTACCCTTTTACCTTCTTTTGCTTCCTGCTTCGCTTGCTCGCAGTCGCAATGACGAGAGAGGAAAGGCACTCCTATGCATCCATGCATCATTACTATCGATTCAGCTTCAGAATATATTCATCATTATAGTGAAACTCCCCTCTTCCATGGAATGAAATCATCCTGGTTTAATTGTACTGCTTTAGGAATCACTTCACCACTTGCGGCCTTAATACAATATTCAAGAATATCTTCTCCCATTTGTTCAATCGTCTTTTCACCTTCTATTATCGGCCCTGTATTGATATCGATGATATCGCCCATTCTTTTTGTTAATGCGGAATTGGTAGCCACTTTTATAGTAGGGCAAACAGGATTGCCAGTTGGTGTTCCCAATCCTGTTGTAAATAGGATCAACGTAGCCCCTGAAGCGGCTTTACCTGTTGTAGCTTCTACATCATTTCCCGGCGTGCAGACTAAATTTAATCCGGATTTAACGGCAGGTTCCGTATAATCCAGTACATCTTCTACCGGTGATGTGCCTCCTTTTTTTGCGGCGCCGGTACTTTTTATCGCATCCGTTATCAATCCATCTTTTATATTCCCCGGAGAAGGGTTCATATGAAAACCTGAACCTACTTTATGTGCAGCCTCATTATAGGTTGTCATCAGGTGAATGAATTTTTTTGCTGCAGCTTCTTCTTTTGTTCTATCAATCAGGTCTTGTTCTGCACCACATAGTTCAGGAAATTCAGCCAGCAAAATTTTTCCCCCCAATGCTACTACAAGATCGCTGCAATAACCAACAGCAGGATTCGCAGATATGCCACTGAAGCCATCACTGCCTCCACATTTCACACCAATCGTTAATTTATCCAGGCTGGCTGGTTGGCGTTCCAGTTTATTTATTTCCACCAAACCTAAAAATGTTTTGCGGATAGCTTCCGTTATTAATTGTTCTTCGCTTTGTGAAAGTTGCTGTTCAAAAACATAAAGTGGTTTATCGAAATTGGGGTTACGTAGCTTAAGATCATTTAAAAAATCCTGCACTTGCAGATTTTGGCAACCCAAACTTAATACCGTGACACCTGCTACATTAGGATGATCAGCATAAGCCGCCAATAATTTACTCAATATAGCCGCATCCTGTCTTGTACCGCCGCAACCGCCCTGGTGGTTTAAAAACTTTATGCCATCTACGTTTTTAAAAACACGATTGGTATGAACGGTTGATTCTTTTATTTCCAGGCTGGCTGTTGCGAGGTCGGCACCGCTTTTATATAACTCCAGCAGCTGATGAGTTTTTTGCTTGTACTTATCAGTAACAGCATAACCCAATTCATTGTGCAGTGCTTCACGGATAACATCAAGGTTCCTGTTTTCACAAAATACTGTGGGAATAAATAACCAGTAGTTAGCTGTACCTACCCGCCCATCGGCCCTGTAATAGCCTTTGAAAGTTTTATTTTTGAACCTGGAAACATCAGGCGGCTGCCATTGATAATGGTAAGGCCTGTATTCAAAAGGATCAGCGGCATGTTTTGTATTTTCCGTTGTCATTAAACTCCCGGCCGAAACATCAAACTGTGTCTTGCCTACCAGCACGCCATACATAAGGACTTTATCACCGGCATGCATATCAGTGGTAAAGAATTTGTGCTTGGCACCAATATCATTTTGTAAGATATATTCATTGCCTTCATAACTGATCTTATCTCCCTTTAAAAGATCCTGCAATGCAACTAACACATTGTCTTTGGGATGAATTTTTAAAACTACCTGTTTCATTTAAGCTATTGTTTTTTTTTGATGCCTGCTTTCAATAGCTGATAAAATATCTGGTTGTTGTAACATTTTTAAATTTTCATTTACCGCTTCTGCAAACTCTTTTAATACCGAAAGGTCTGCCCCCCACAGATTTTTATCAGCCAGCACATCGGTAACAAGTTTTGAAGTATCCTGCCCGGACCATTTTTGAGAAAAATAACCAGCCATATCGTCCTGCACGGCATAATCTACACCCTTCCTTTTCCCATAATATTTCCCATCTTTTCCCGCTTCGCATTTCATAAATAAGATATAAGCCGCGAAACCTAAGGCCATCTGTTCAGGTACTTTTTCAGTTTTGTTATAATGTCTGAGCAGCAAAGGTATATTTCTCAATTTCATTTTGGATGTGAAATTCATCGTAATGCTCAGCCATTGGTGGTCAATAAAGGGATTTCTGAAACGATCCATCACTGTATTGGCAAAAAGACAGGCTTCATTGTAGGTTACAACTTTATCGTCCATCGCTGCTGCAATCTCTAAGATGGCCAGTCGGCGTATATAGGAAGACATACCTTCATCGGCCATGGCTTCCTTCACTGTTTCAAAACCAGCAAGATAAGCTAACCCGCAAGCGAACGTATGTGTTCCATTCAGCACACGAAGTTTCAGTTCCCTGAATTTTTCAATGCCGGGGGTAATAACTACTCCTTTATCTGCCTTATGAAATGAAAGAATTTCTTTTACTTGTTCATTATCAGATTCAATAACCCACAACCGAAAAACTTCCGCCATGATCATGAGATCATCGGTATAGCCAAACTTTTCTTCCGCTTTTTTCTGGTCACCAGCCGGTAATTTACCTGGCACTATCCGGTC
This sequence comes from uncultured Bacteroidota bacterium, assembly GCA_946479055.1. Next base: position 3,523 of record CAMLEX010000334.1, read on the forward strand.
TACCAGGGAGTTGCAAAAATGATTAGAACTCTGCAACCAATTAATAAAATTATTATCCAGTTTATTTTTTGCGGCCAATTCCAGTACAATAGACTGAAGTTTGCTGCCATTATCAATAATCAGTTCGGTAGGGATTATTACCATACCGCTTTCTTCACTTCCATCAAATGCCTTATATCTTTCATATAAAAAAGCCAGCAATTTGCCGGGGAAAGAAGATGGCGGAGATGAATGTATGTCATCATCCGTTAATACGATCCCTACTTCCGTAGTATTGGAAATAATGATCTTCATTCCGGCATTGTGTGCACAGGCGAGAATTTCATTCCATTCGTCAGAGGCTGTTAATACCCGGCTGATGGACGCATTGATGATAGTTTCTTCTGATTTTTTATTATCCTCAATGCCTTTCACACACATGGTATACAAACCATCCTGGTTGGCAAAAGCATCTGTTCCACCAGTGGAAGTGGACTTAACCACAACAACACGGCCATTAAAAATTCCTTGCCTGTTGGCTTTATCAATAAAATAATCAGGCAGGCCGCGAAGCAACACTCCTGTTCCGAATTGCAAAACTTTTTCAGGTAATACAAACAATTTTTCATCCGGAATGATCAAGCCTTCTTTCGGAGAAATTTCCTTCAACGTTTTTTTTGACAGTCGCATACTCATAATTTTCAATTCATCAATGGGTTTCATTTATTTTTAAAAACCCAGGTTTATTATTCTATCATTTGTCTTTAGCACGAAGTTACTATCAGGTATTTACTTTCCCTTAGCAACTGAAATATTTAGCAGCCATTTTACCAGGTCTTCTGCCGCTTTATAATTCTCATATTCAGCAGGCAGTTTTCTTCCATCCACATATTCATTATACAACCATGGATCGCCAACAGCAAATACAGTTCCCTTACCATATTTTGCGGTAGCAATAACGATATCGCTTTCTTTTGTCACCAACGCTTTGGCTGGAGTTTTTACATTCAACACACTGATCTCTTTCAGGTACATTTTATAGGGTTCTTTAAAAACCTGTTTGTCGTTTGGAATAACAACACCTGTTTCATATTCATCATTCTTTACCATATTCCTGCTTTTATTGGTAAAGGTTATTCCGAATGCTCCGGACAGTTTATTAAAATGTGCGAGGTCGCAATTCATGCTATCGTTGGCCATCAGCACCAGCACACCGCCTGCTTTTACCCAATCGCTTATGGCTTTTACATGCTTTGCCGATACATAATTTGGAGTTGGGTTATCCTTTATGTGATCAGGATCTACGACGATATAAACCGATGCTTTTTTAAGATTATCAGCGCTGGGGGCTGCATCCAGCGAAGAAAGTTTTGCACCATATTTATTGAAGATATGCCCCAACCCCTCAAAACCAGGATGAGACATTTCATTCCATACATAATGCCAGTATACCATAGCTCCACCTACGTCTTTTCTTTTCTCGCTATTAAAATACCTGTCAAGTAAAACTGTTTTTCCTTTGCCAATGCCTTGCGTTGGCAACATTTCCATTTCGTTGCTGGCCAGCAAAAAAGCACCGATTCCTTTTGGATCATTTACAATTACGTCCTCACTCATATAATAGTCAAAACTACCATCACGATAGGGCTTGCCGCCAAGACCACTTACTTTCACCGTGCCATGCAAATTGGTCTGGCCATTTTCCACTTTAATAAATTGCTTAATGATCCCATCGTACCCTTTTTTGGCGATAGTTATTTTTGCAGCAGGCAAATATCCTTTTCGTACGCCTTTTGCGACAGCATACACAAACTGGCTGCTGGCAGAAGCTTCGAAATAATTTTTTTCTTTTCCCGGTCCGTTATAATTCAATATATCTAACCACAACCCTGTCTTTGGGTTCTGAACTTTTTCGATAGCATTTGCCAAACGATTCAGTATAGCAATAAGATCTTTTCTCTTTGGATGATTATCCGGGAACCAGTCTAATGCATCCACCAATGCTGTGGCATACCAACCCATGGCCCTTGCCCAGAAAAGAGGTGATAAGCCTGTTTTTTTATTTGCCCATTTTTGTTGTTTGCTTTCATCCCATGCATGATACAGCAACCCTGTCTTTGCATCTCTTGCATGTTTTTCCATCCAGATAAACTGGTTGGCTACGTCATTAAACGCAGTGTCTTCATGCATGAGGTCAGCATATTCTGCATAGAACGGTGCGCCCATATATAAACCATCGAGCCACATCTGGTATGGATAAATTTCCTTATGCCAGAAACCTCCTTCATTGGTACGGGGATGGGTGCGTAATTGCTCTCTCAATAGCTTAGCGGCTTTGAGATATTTTTCTTTTTGTGTGACCCTGTATAAGAGTAAAACAAGTTTCCCGTTATTGATGTGATCAATATTATACTCGTCGGGTTTGTATGTTTTGATCGTTCCATCATCCTGCACAAAAAAATCCAT
>CAMLEX010000335.1 GCA_946479055.1 uncultured Bacteroidota bacterium
TACTAATGAGTTCCTGATGATAATCTTTCGACCAATTCAGAAGCTATTACAATCTTTTCGCTGGCCAGGTTAAAATCTTTTTTTTCTATTCCCTTAAAAAGTATAGTTGCCGCAGTTTTGCCCATTTCGAAAGCAGGTTGAGTAATTGTGGACAGAGGTGGATCTAATAGCAATGCTGTTTGAAGATTGGTAAAGCTAACCAGTTTTACATTATTTGGTATGGAGAGATTAAGATCTTTGCAGGCAAGATATACGGGAGCGGTAAGTTTTTCTACTGATACAATAATACCATCTGGTCTCTCCTTCTTGTTCAGCATTTTTTTTATAATAGCGTAATTTTCATCGAAACTATTGCCACATAAGACAATGTCCGATTCGGCAGTTTTAATGCCACAATTTTCAAGTCCACTCATATATCCTTCCATCCGGTTTTTGCTGATGGACATGTTTGGTGAAATGGACAAATAAGCGATTTTAATGCACCCCATTTCAACTAAGTGTTGCACCGCTTTATAGCTGCTTTCAAAATCATCCGTGATAACTTTTGCTGTTGCTACATCATCACACACCCTGTCAAAAAACACGATCGGAATACCGGAAGAGGCTGCTTCCTTTATATGATTCCCCGAAATGGTTTCTTTCGATACTGAAATCAGTATGCCATCTACTCTGCCGCTTTTAAATTCATGAAGTATCGCTTCTTCCCGTTCAAAACTTTCATGAGTAAGATATATCAATACATGGTAGCCTTTGTCGTTGGCAACAGATTCAATACCATTTATTGCCAAAGAAAAAAAACTATCAGTTACTTCTGGCAACACTACAGCTATTGTCCTGCTCTTTTGCACCCGCAGGCTACTGGCATAAGAATTAAGCACATAGTTTCTTTTTTTAGCTAAGGCAACTACTTTTTCTTTGGTTTCGTTGCTGATCTCATGGCTATCTCTTAATGCCCTGGAAACTGTAGCAATAGAAAGGTTGAGCTCTTTTGCTAAATCTTTAATTGTGGTAGTGCTCATTGTATGGCGGTAATAAAATAATGTTTCAGGTAAATGTAAAATTAGCCTAAATCCCGTAAACGTTTACGTAAATAAATAAGTGGAAAACCATTTCTGTTTCAATAAAAAATTGTCATTTTAACACGAATTAGTAGTAACGATAACATTGCTTCCTTATGAGATGGTCAGTACTTTCTTCTTTACTGTCTTTACAGATATTCTCAGGTCTGTATATTAATGAGGCTTCGTTGTATTCTACTTGTATTCTACCCCGTACAAATTTTACTTAAGACTTCAGTTGAATAATTCATTCAATTTATAAAATTTATACTCTTATGTCAGCACATAGCTTCGAAGCGGTTCCGCTTAAAAACCTTGATGAATGGGAGGACGATTTGATACGTCGGTATCCCGATCCTGAAACGATTGCTTCAGCAAAATCTACGGAAGAGTACAGGAACTATGATAATCCTGAAAGAGACACGGTGAGGGAATTTTACCGGCTGAACCACACTCACCAGACATATGAGTTTGTACAGCAAAAACGAAATGAGTTCCTGAAGTTTAATAAAAAAGAAATGACCGTATGGGATGCATTTGATTTTCTTAACCAACTGGTTGATGATTCCGATCCTGACACGGATCTTGACCAGTTGCAACATTTATTGCAAACATCGGAAGCTATCCGGCGGGATGGCCATCCGGACTGGATGGTGCTTACCGGCCTTATGCATGATATGGGAAAAGTGCTTTGCCTGTTTGGAGAACCGCAATGGGCTGTTGTTGGCGATACTTTCCCGGTAGGTTGCGCTTATTCGGATAAGATTGTCTATACAGAGTTTTTCAAAGAAAATTCGGATTTTTGTAATCCGGATTACAACACTAAATATGGGGTGTACTCTCCTAACTGCGGATTAAGAAATGTAACGATGTCCTGGGGTCACGATGAGTATGTTTACCAGATGATGAAAGACTATATACCCGAAGGAGGATTATATATGTTACGCTATCATTCATTTTATGCCTGGCACCGGGAAGGCGCATATGATCACCTGCTCGACGATCATGACCGTGAAATGCTCAAATGGGTAAAACTGTTTAATCCTTATGATCTCTACTCCAAAAGCCCCGAACCTCCCGACTGGAAAAAACTAAGACCTTATTACGAAGACCTTGCGGCTAAATATTTACCGGCAACATTGAAGTTCTGATTAACCGGTGTCGGAGAAAATTAAAAAGTGAAAGGAAATGATTTTTTTTTCATTAAAATAATTAACGACGATAAATATTTATAAAACCAATAAAAAATGGAAAGCCTGTTTTCAATTTGCTTAACTAAAAACTAACTACTATGGTAAGAACTACTAACCAATGCTTGCTTCGTTTCCTTTTGTTACCAGCCATCCTTACATTTCTCTTTTCGTTTCTTGTAACGACGGCTCAGGCACAGGAAAAGAAGATCCAGGGTACGGTAAAAGATGCAAAAGGCAGCCCTGTGCCATCGGTAACGGTAGCTGTAAAAGGAACAACAGTTTCTACAGTTACTGCAGAAGATGGATCTTTTACTATCAACGCTAAACAAGGTGATGCACTTGTTTTCAGCGCTGTTTCTTTTGAAACCGCAGAAACAAAAATTGGCTCTGCCTCTACTTACGATTTAGTACTAACCAGTACATCTACGACATTAAGTGATGTAGTGGTAGTGGGCTATGGCCGGAGTTCCCGTAAAAATTTATCAAGTTCCATTACCACGATTAAGCCGGAAGATCTTAACCGGGGTGCTATCAGTGATGTAGGGCAATTATTACAAGGTAAAGTAGCGGGGTTGAATATTACTTCGAGTGGTGATCCTAACAGGACTGCGGCTGTTATTTTACGCGGTGCTTCTACACTAAACAGTTCTCAAGGTCCCTTTTATGTTATTGATGGGATACCAGGTGCTGATATAGCTACAATTGCACCTGATGATATTGCAACCATAGACATTTTGAAAGATGCTGCTGCAACAGCTATTTATGGAAACCGTGCTGCCAATGGTGTAATAATAGTAACTACAAAAAAAGGAAAGAAAGGACAGGCACAGATAGCCTATAGTGGTTATGCAGGAACAGAAAAAGTTTCCAGCCAATTAGATATGATGGATGCTACCCAGTTGAGGGCTTTTGTTACCAAAAATAATCTGGCATTTACCCCGGCTGATGATAAAGGAGCCAATACGGACTGGCAAAAAGCAGTAGAAAAAAGTTCCGCTTTTTCCCATAACCATAATATTTCTTTTGGTGGTGGTACTGAACATGGCACTTATAATGCAAGTTTGAACTATCTGAGTAAGGAAGGTATCCTTTTAAACAGCGACCTTAAACGTGTTATTGCCCGTTTATCCATGGAGCAATATGTATTGAATGATAAAATAAAATTTGGGTTGAATGTAAGTAATTCAAACAGCAGCGCTAATGATCTTCCCTACCGAAATACCATTTTGTTACAATCAGCTTTATACCTGCCGGTATCCCCTGTAAAAAATGACGATGGTAGTTATTTTGAAAATTTTGTAAAGACAGGTTATTATAATCCCGTAGCTATGCTGAACAATAGCCAGATGAATACCAAATACAACCTGTTAATTGGTAGCTTTACTACGCAGGTAAAATTGCCTTTTGGATTCACATACGATTTAAATCTTTCTTACCAGAATTCATCTTACTTGCTTGGTTCATACCTGGACAAATATTATACTAAGAATTATAATGGTATGTACGACAATCCTGATCCTACTTTGTACGGTCATGGGTTACAAACTTTTGGTACAAATGGCCAGGCCACCCGCAGTTCATTCCAGGATAGAAAAAAAGTATTGGAAACATTTTTAACCTGGGATAAAAAAATAGGGGACCATACTATCAATGCCGTTGCGGGATATTCATGGCAGGACAATATAATCGGAGATGGCTTCCAGGCCACAACCAGTAATTTTCCAGTTGATAATACAGGGTATAATAATTTAACGTTGAGCAGCCCGTCAACCTATGGCAGTGGTTTATATTTTGGTGCAGGTGGTGCTTATCAGCAAACCCAGTTAATTTCAGATTTTGCAAGAGTAAATTATAACTACCAGGAAAAATATTTATTACAAGGTTCTTTAAGGAGGGATGGGAGTTCAGTTTTTGGTAAGAATAATCAATGGGGTATATTCCCCTCTGTAGGTGCAGCCTGGAGAATTAACAAGGAAGCATTTATGCAAAATCAAGACCTTTTCAGCGATTTAAAATTGAGGGTCAGTTATGGTGTTACCGGTAATGCATCAGGCTTTAATGCATACACGGCACAGTTTATTTCTGGTAACCTCGGCACCTACTATTACAATGGAGTAGGGTTAACAGCTGCTTATGGGCCAACACAGGCTGCTAACGTCGATCTGCAGTGGGAAAAAACAGCCACTACTAATATTGGGTTAGATTTTACGATATTGAAAGGCAAACTAAGTGGATCACTGGATTGGTATAACAAGAATACAACAGGAATGATTTGGAATTATTCTGTTGACCCTATGCTTGTCCCTCGCGGAACTATTGTAGCCAATGGTGGCAGTATTAATAACAAGGGTATTGAGTTAAGTTTAAATGCTACACCGGTTAATAGTAAGGATTTTAGCTGGACTACCAGTTTAAACCTTGCTCATAATAAAAATGTAATCACAAGCTTGAAAAATCCATTATTTGCCGGTGGCGATTCAGTTAGAGCAGCCTTTCCTGAAGGCAGCGGACAATCAGGTACTGCAGTACAACTATTAAAGCAAGGGTATCCATTAGGCCAGTTCTTTACCTTTAAATATGCTGGCAAAGATGCAAGCGGTGTTTCTCAATTTCTTGATGCGGATGGCAAACTAACAACGGATCCTAATAAAGCAAAGTTTTATTATGCTGGTAATGCCCAGCCCAAATTAATAGCAGGCTGGTCTAATAATCTGAAGTATAAGAATTTCGACCTGAATATATTTATCAGAGGAGTATTTGGTAACAAGATATTCAATGCTACACGTGCTGATTTGTTCAGGCCAACTACTGCGATGAGTACAAACATTCTGTCAGATGCAGCCGATGAATCACCCGCTGATGGCAATGCATACAGGTATTCTACCCGTTTTATAGAAAGCGGCAGTTATGTAAGGTTTGATAATGCCACATTGGGTTATAACATAAAAGATATAGGTAAGTATATTAAAATGTTGAGGGTATATACATCTGTGAACAATCTTTTTGTAATCACCGGGTATAAAGGTGTAGATCCTGAAGTTAATCAGGGTGGTATAGCGCCGGGTGTAGATTACAATAATTTCTATCCCAAAACCCGTACTTTCTTATTTGGTGTAAATGTATCCTTCTAATCAAACCTGTTAAATAATAAATCATGAAAAAGTTATTAACTTATATTGCTTTTCCTGTGTTGTTACTGGGCACTTTAAGCTCATGTCATAAACTGGATATTCCCATTACAACACAATTGACACCGGATATTTTTCCGCAGGATTCTGCTCAATTCATTTCTGCCTCGGGTCCGGTTTATGTGGCATTAAGGGGAAACTATGCTACTGAATATTTTTTTCAGCAATGTTATAGCACCGATGAAGGTATAATGCCTGCAAGAGGTGGTAACTGGTACGATGGGGGACAAAACGTACAGATGCACTACCATAACTGGTCTAAAGACAATGGCTATGTAAATGGTAACTGGACCTGGTTGGCTACCATTATTGGTGTTGCGAATCAAACACTTTCTATACTGAATACAACAGAGCCTGAAGGTGCTGCAAAAAATACTAATCTTGCCGAAATAAAGATGGTAAGGGCATTAGCCTATTTTATGCTGATGGACAATTATGGTAATGTACCGCTTGATACTGCTTATGGTGACTTTTCACCACACCCCACTATACCCAGGGCGCAGGTTTTTGGT
>CAMLEX010000336.1 GCA_946479055.1 uncultured Bacteroidota bacterium
ACCAGTTCTCCCGTATTTAGAAGTATGGGTGTACCAGTGTATCCCTCAAAACTAATTTTTGCCAATTGATCAGCCGTTAAGGTACCTGTTGTAGTACCAAAAAATATTTTTCCACCGGTGCCTGATTGCCCGGCAGTGAGTGTCCAGCCTTTAATGAGTAATGTTGTACCTGCCCATGCGATTGCACTGCTGTTTGCAAATCTTATTGAATGATCGCCTGCACCCAGATCAATAATTGAGTTTGCATTAAGGTTTAAAGTCGATGAGTTGGTGATGGTTCTTGTTGGCGTTATTCCTGATGTACTGAGCGTACCTCCATTAAGTATAAACTGGCTATTTGGAGTTGTGTTGGCTACAGGGTTTAATCTTAATTCCCCGCCGCTGATTGTTGTTGCCCCAGTGTAAGAGTTAGCTGCGGACAATGTAAGAGTTCCCTCGCCGGCCTTTGTTACTCCAAAACCGGAACCACTAATGATTCCGCTTATCGTTAAGTCCGATGTTGCTGTGCCATCATCAGCGATTGTAAATGTACGGGTAGCACCCAGGGTAATTGGCGAAGAAATTGTTGCACCACTGCTTCCTGCTTCTGCAGCATCATTTACCGTGACATTACCGCCAAGCGTTAAGGCAGCGGTACCAGAAATAATTGAACCGGTAGCAGCACCGCCTTCGAGAACTACACTCGTTGGCGACCCAAGTGTAAAAGTAGATTTCGCGAGAGTTGTCCCCGCATTTACTGTCAGTATTCCATTTACAGTGGTATTGCCAGAAAGTGTCTTTGTATTACTACCGGAAGTTGTTAGGTTGCTATAACTAACAGTCCGCACAGTCTGTGCAGCTCCGTTATAATCAACAGTGCTTCCTGCATTGAGTGTATTGGTGGCATATCCTGAAGGGAAGTTGTTTGCCCCGCCTACTCTAATTGTTCCACCACTTGCTACACTAAGCGTTCCCGTGCCCGGTGCGGTGAAGGTGCTTACGTCAAGAGTCGAGTTCACTGTTAAATTATTTATTGTAACACCCGTGTTTGCTGTGAGTGTGACAGGTGCACCCGCAGCTATAACTACATTACTTGCAGCAGTAGGGGGCGTTCCTAAATCCCATGTCGCTCCGCTGTTCCAGTTGCCTCCCACGCCAACAGATGTATAAGTTGGTACAAGGGCCTTAATGCTAATGGCTGTATAAGATGAAAATGTACTGCTACTGCTGGCTGTATGAGTCCCAGCTTCTCCTGTTACTGCCGTAGTTACATTTCTTGGAATAACGTATCCTTGAAAGCAAGGACCATTTGTATTAATTGGACTTGAAGTTAAAGATGCCGGAGTCCAAGTTGTTGCGAACGAAGATATGGTCCGAACAGTTGTACCTGTGGCGTCTCTTGCGAGGTTAATTACGGAGACTCCCCGATCCCCGGACGCTGCATTAAAGCCACTTAATGCCCCAACATTGGTTGAATTGTTGCCATTCGTATTAAAATTTACCGCACTTGTGGTGGGTGCAGCCTGATCTACATTGGCAAAGCTTGCCGCTGCAACATATGTGTAATAAGATGTTCCATTGCTAACGGTAACGTTTAGACTTTTTCCTGCTGCCGCCGATCCAATATTTGCATCATTTAGATAGAAAAGAAATGTATGGTTCCATTGATTGGTAACCGTACCATCTCCCGCTGCTTGAGTTAAAGTGACACCCCCATAGGTAACTGTGCACGTTTGGCTTCCATTCGCAGTTCTTGTTGTCGCAACCGCAACAACCAGAAGTCGGTTTGTACCATTTGGTACGGCATAGCTTGCGTTAATCGCTCCAGTCGGATATGTAGCAGAAGCATACTGCTGCGCCCAGGCATTTACTTGAGTAACCTGTCCAAAGCTATTATTTACAAAAAACAAATTCGCAATTAAAAACACAATAGCGAAAATTCCGGATCTGCGTAAAAATGTTTTCATAAAAAAATTCTTTTTAGGTGAATAGTGAATGGTGAATGTCCTTCGATGCTTCGGAAGGTTCGGTAATCTGCTCACCGGGTATTATTGAGTTTGATATATTGTTGTTTATAGTATTCAAATCCTGAATACTTAGTTGTCTATAGTTTTTAGTAACTGAATTGCTTGTGATAGAACTCTTAATAAAAAAAATATCATTGATTATTTTTTTGTCGGTTTGGGTGGTTGGTGTTTTCATTGTCGTTGTCATTTTCAATTCACAATTTGTTTGCATCAAAAGATTTTTTTTTACTCCGGCTATCACCTGACCTGGCAATTGGGGTTTAGTATACCCGGTATTTCTTATTTTGTATGTTGTTTTTGAAAATAAAAATCTCTTTACTAACTGAATTGGATGCAGCTCGTTCTTTGCTGATTCGGCATTGGAATAAGCATCTGGAGCAGGTGAAAAAGAAAATAATGCGAAGGGTCGAATTGCATCATAATCACTGTGGGCCTTGGTTTTATCAGTTATTGTCGCATTGCAAAGAGCCGGGTCAATATTGACTCTTAAATGCTGACTGTTATTTGTCCATTGGTGGTTATTGCGGGCGGCTTCCCGATAGTTATCGGGATCACCATTCGCATCCGCTTCCCGATATCTATCGGGATATTCAATGACTTCAGGATTTGAATTATAAGCTTCCGGTTTCTGCCTTATCGTTCTTAACTGTCCATTATTGTTTGAAAAGGAAAATGACCCGGAAATTCCAGAATCATTTTTATAATTATAGCGGGTGATATTTGTTGTTGAATAATAAAAAGAAGTTACATGATCGGCAACTGTTGTTGTACGAAAAATAGTTGACCATTTATTTGCAAGCGGCGATAAAATGTTTCTCATTGCATTTCGGTTTCGGTTTCAATGAATCTACTTTGCATAAGCTCTGGCGCATAAAAAGGTGAAAGGGCCAGTGGTCTCCTAGTAAATGGATTTATCCGGATAGCTATCGGGATCTTTTTCGCAGGGAAGTAAATTGTTAGGTTATGGTTTTACATACGATAAGCATGTAACTCGAGGTCTAAGAAGGTACGGTTTTCATGGAGGTGATTGATGGAGAGGTAAGCGTTAATCCTTACTAAGGTATACTAGTTTTTCTGCACTATAAGTATTTTTTTATCCCCATTCTCTTTCGAATGATGATCTGACATAAATAAATAAAGAACAGTTTGGCAAAAATTCATAACAGTCATTTAATAAAAAATCTCCTTCAAACTGCAAGGAGATCGGATCAGTACATAAAAAAAACAAACGACCTTCACAGTATTGCCATGGAATTCTTCGGCGCAATTTCCGCTAACATTCATTGATGAACTCGGCAGGTTTGTTCCAAAAAAAAGCCAGGCTGGAACCTTTGTTGATGACCGTAATACAAGCGATAAAAAAAACACCGGTCATTTACAAGCTGACCATTATAGAACAGCTTGAAACTTTAAACTTCCGGTTAAAGACTGCAAGGGAAACGCTGGCCGATCAAAAAATGGATACAGAGGATTTCCGGGAAATCAAATTGGACTGCACTGAAAAAATTAGCGCACTTGAAGCGAAGCTCACAAGCACTCGACAGTCCAGCGGTGTTACGTTGCCATTGATAAAGAAAGCACTGTCCACTATGTTAGTATCGATGTTATGTTTAAAGACGGCACGATTGAACAGAAGAGAAAGATTATTAGTTCGATATCCCGAAAAAATGAGTTTAGACGGAAATACATTTCGAACTACTCGCCTCAATTCCGCTGTCGACCTATTCAAACTGGACAAGGATTTCAGCAAAATAAAAAACCGGACAAATGAAAAAAAAGTCACCTGTCCGGTTGGGAGGTCCCAGCGGATTCGAACCATAATAAAACAAGTACCTTTTGAGACAAATGAAGGGCTATATAACGTCTCGACCTATTCATCGTATTCCAGAATCGCCTTTAAACTTTCTATCAAATAGTTCGAACTCGGGCTAGTTCTGTGCACTTGAAAATCAACAAATAAAAAAGGTCGCCACAAGCGGCCTTTTTTATGTATTTATAACCCCTGTTCATCGGGATTATTTTTGTCCTGGTAATAAATAACAACTTTATTTCTTTCCTCTCGACTTCTTCACCTCTTCTGCTGTTATTGCACTTGCTCATTTTCACAGCTATTTGCGTACATAAGTAAGCCAATCTAATATGTGTAGAGTATTTTTTATTGACTTACCAATCAAACTTTAAAAAAGAAACTCCCTGACGCGGCAATACGAGTTTTATAGTTGCTTCACCGTTTTTAGTGTTTATCCATTCCGGTGAATTAATCAAATGCAGTTGTCCTGCCTTTTGCAGTTCCGCTATTTGCTCCGTTGATGGATTTTGCGGTGATCCCATTTTCTTCCATAGCTCATATGAATTACTATATGCACTATCGATTCGATAATGATGTAACAAAACCTGTTTTACCGGGAAGCCTTTTACCTGTACAGTGACTGTTTCAGCATCCGCTTTCACATCATCATCATGATAATTCCATAGCATAACAGTTGCAGCATCGGCATCTTTACAAGCCATGCCATTAATATCAGAATATGATTTCCTGAAGCTTGAATCTACTGCGGTGCGCAGATCATAGCCATGATTAGAAGTAAGGTTTACACGATTACCTTTCATCATACCAAACATGCGAAATACATTCAGCACAGGTTTATCAACTCCATTCGTAGCTAAATCTCTAAATCCAAAAAACCAGGGTTGGTTCTCAAACTCGAACGACCAGGATACAGCGCCTTTAAAATTTACTTTGTATTGATCGGCCAGGGCATACTTTCGGGCAAAGGAAGAAGCAGTATAACTTGAATACATGGTTCCATTGCGATAAGCATTTTCGGGATTCGTATGCATTCCACAAGCCGCACAGCCTTCGGGGTCTGATTCACCAATAATAATGGGAATATTTTTTAACTGTGGATAAGAAGCCACCAGTTTAAAACCAGCTTCGATATCCCTTAATTGCGTTCCCATATTCATTCTGACATGGCCATCTACAAGCTTGGGCCAGCCTTTTGCATGAAACAAAAATGCATCCATTGGTGCACCAATCTTTTTTGTAACATGGTTCACTTCGGAAAAACAATGTTTAACAAAAGCATCCAACCATTTTTGAGCACCCTTACCACCTGTACCCGCAATATTAATACCGCCCATCTTAGCAGTAGGCAAAGCTCTCTTAACCGCATCAGCAGTATAATCATACAGCTTAAAAAATTCTTCCATGCTGGCTTTCCAGTAATGACCATTGGGTTCGTTCCAAAGTTCCCAATACCAGCTTTCCACTTCTTTTTTTCCATAGCGTTCTACTGAATGTTTTACCCATTGATAGATCAGTTCTGCCCACTTATTATAATCTTTTGGCGGATAAGCCCAGCCGGTTATAATATCTGTATAAGGATCGCCTGGTTTCCAATAATGGCGATATGTTTCGGGATGGGTAGACAAAGCCTGCGGCATAAAACCAATTTGTGCAAGCGGCTTCATTCCCCGTTGTATGTAAGTATCAAATATGCTGTCTACGATGGTCCAATCATAAATAGGATTACCTTTTGCATCTTCTGTATACGCATTGGTAGAACCCCATTTCAAAGCAGCTTCTCCATCGCCTGTAACGAGTAAACTATGCGTTCTTACGTATACCGGCACGGGAGATAAAGCAGAAATTTCAGAAAGTAATTTTTTACCATCCTTCATGTAAGTGTAATTGGGTTCATCATAGCCAAACCAGGCCCAGGCGGGATACATAGGGCCTATTTTTTTATTTAAATCAACATTGATAATGGCTGAACCGTTTGGATTTTTCATGTTTGATTGCGCAAAACTATTTGATGCAAAAAACGGGAAGCTATTAAGGACAACAATGATAATACACCTGTAGTCAAATGAATGTTTTTTAATCATGCCTAATTTCTTTTAGTAGTTAAAACTTTTTTATTTGAAAAATAAAGAGA
>CAMLEX010000337.1 GCA_946479055.1 uncultured Bacteroidota bacterium
AAACAAGTCGAATATCTTATTCGTTTTAAATTCATGATTGTGATAGTAACATATATCTGGAATGAACAAAGAATCAAGCACGAAAAAATTTAAGACAAATGCCGCCAGTGCGACTACTAATATCAAAACAATAGTCAAAATCAATTGCCTTTCTTTCATTTTTAATTGATAGTTTATTATAAAGAGAAAGCAATAATATGTTCATTGCTAACCAGGTACTCCTCCAGCCATTTCATCTTTTTGGTGGCTATTGTAGCTTCTACAGAAACAATGATCCTGTTGTCTATCAGCTCAAGTTTTTTTTCTTCAGCCTTGATCCCCTGACTACAGATATCGAAAAGGATCTTTTGCCGGTGCTGGCTGTTTTGTTTTTCTATTTCAAAAACAAGATCACGGTTTTGCCTTCGCGGCCTGAATACTTTATTTATCCATCTGCTTGCAAAAATGATGAACAGCGCTGCAACTATAAACGTGCCGGCTAAATAAAATTCACCAAACCCGATAGCCATACCTACTGCCGCAGTCAGCCAGATAATGCCGGCAGTAGTAAGGCCGGAAACATCCAGCTTGTCTTTAAATATAACACCAGCCCCGATAAAACCTATACCACTCACTATGTAAGATGCAATGCGGGTTGTTTCGTTATCATTAACACCCACTTTATAAGAAAGAATAGTAAACAAAGCTGAGCCCAGACAAATAACAGTGATGGTTTTTAAACCAGCTGCTTTATCTTTCAACTCCCTTTCAAGCCCTAATATAACACCGGCAGCAACAGCTAACAATGCTTTATAAAGGTCCATTATCTCCCAATGATCAATCATAACCCCAACCCCTAAAGGGGCTTTTAGATTCCGTAAATTGACTTTTTTCTATTGATTCAAAATTCCACTTACGAATGGTTAATAAATCTATTTTAATATCACTTGTAACTTATCTCAAAGAGAAAACTGCCAGAAAAAAAACTGTCAGACCTAAGTTCCCCTTTAGGGGACAGGGGTTTCAGGGATTTAAAATAATTCAGGTTGTTTCTCTCCTTGCTTGTCCTTTACCCATTCCATCTGCACACTCTTACTATAGTCCAGTAGTTTATTCCCAACTGCTTTCCATCCCATGATATCCGCTACTTTGGTAATCTTGAATTTCGCTTTACGAACCTGGTCGCCTCTTCCGCTTTGCACCGCTAGTATTGGTTCTGCATCCGTTGATACAGCTTCCAGGTAATTGCCATCACCTTCTTTGATGAAGAAGAATTTATTCTTCAAGGTTGTTGTTTCAATTTTAAACCGCTTTACATTATACTGCAAGTTTTTCTTATCGAGGTATACAGCTGAAATAATTTTTTCCGCATCAAATTTTTCTATCAGTAAGATATTCTCCGCATCAAAGCGCTGAGTCATCTCCTGATCGGTTATCATATAATTTCCATCATTAAAAACAACCAGTATCCTGTCTTCCGCTTCAAAGCTTCCCAACAATATCCCTTTTTCATCAGCATTAAGCCTGCCAAACTTATCATCAAACCAAAGTTTACGACCACTCAGTGTAGCTCTTCCCGCTTCTTTAAATTTGACGGATTTAATAGGATATTTTGTTACCTGGTTGCCCATACTGCTGCGACCTTTGATAGCCAGCTCTTCAAAATAAAAATCAAATTCTTTTTTATGGGCCGACGATCCGGGTGTTAAAACGATCTTCACCACTTCCGCTTCACCATTAGGATTCACACTCAGGTAATGCACTTTACTTTTTTCATCACCTTTGGTCAGGTCGTATACTTTATCCCTTGTAACACCGGTTACATTAAAACGTTTTGCATAACTCACGCCACCTTTACCATCAGCATACAGCATATTATAGGTAGTACGTTCATCATTCTTCTGAAATACGGCAGCATGAAGAATGTCTTTACCGATAAAAACTTTCTCCTGTACTTTCACCACTTTCATGATACCACGTTTAGTAAAAACGATGATATCATCAAGGTCAGAACATTCAAACAATAATTCATCTTTTTTCAAGCCAGTGCCTATAAAACCTTCTTCACGGTTCATGTAGATTTTGGTATTGGCGATAGCTACCTGTTTAGCTTCGATAACTTCCAGTTGTTTGATCTCTGTTTTTCTTTCACGACCCTTACCAAATTTCTTCAACAGATTCTCATAATAAGCTACGGCAAAGTCTATAAGATTAGCAAGATCATGTTTTACCTGTTTGATATCCGTTTCCAGTCCTTTGATCTGTGCATTCAGTTCATCAATATCCAAACGATAAATACGACGAACAGGTTTTTCTGTCAGCTTAAGAATATCTTCTCTTGTTATATCTCTCTTCAACTGTTTTTTGAAAGGAACAAAAGCTTTGTCAATTGCTTCGATCACCTTATCCCATGTTTCATGTTTCTTCTCAAGCTCTTTATATATTTTTTCTTCAAAGAATATTTTTTCTAATGATGTATAATGCCATTTTTCCTGCAGCTCGCTCAACTTAATCTTCAACTCCTGTTCCAGCAGGTCTTTGGTCTTATCAGTAGAAATCTTCAACAAGTCCTGAACTCCCAGAAATTGTGGTTTCATGTCTACGATCACACAGGCATTCGGAGAAATGGACGTTTCACAATCTGTGAATTTATACAACGCATCGATCGTGATATCAGGAGAAATGCCCGGCGCCAGGTCAACCTGGATCTCTACATCCGCAGCGGTATTATCCGTTACTTTTTTGATCTTAATCTTTCCCTGGTCATTGGCTTTTACAATAGAATCCATCAACTGCGAAGTAGTAACACCGTAAGGAACACTTTTAATAGCCAGTGTTTTCTTATCTACTTCTTCAATATGCGCTCTTACTTTTACTTTGCCACCACGTTTACCCTGGTTATAATCCGTTACATCGATCATTCCACCCGTTTGAAAATCGGGATACAATTCAAACTTTCTTCCCCTCAGGTATTTTATCGATGCGTCTATCAGCTCACAGAAATTATGTGGCAAAATCTTGGTTGATAACCCTACCGCAATACCATCAGCTCCCTGTGCCAGCAGCAAAGGAAATTTCATTGGTAAAGTAACCGGTTCATTTTTACGGCCATCATAGCTCAATTGCCATTCGGTGGTCTTTGCATTGAAGGCTACTTCTAATGCAAATCTGCTTAGCCTTGCTTCAATATACCGCGGAGCCGCTGCATCATCACCGGTTCTTACATCGCCCCAGTTCCCCTGCGTTTCTATCAACAGATCTTTTTGTCCCAGGTTGACCAATGCATCACCAATACTGGCATCACCATGTGGATGGTATTGCATAGCCTGTCCGATGATATTGGCTACTTTATTAAAACGGCCATCATCCATTTCCTTCATAGCATGAAGAATCCGACGCTGTACGGGCTTCAAGCCGTCTTCAATAGCCGGTACCGCTCTTTCCAATATTACATACGATGCATAATCCAAAAACCAGGTTTTATACTGGCCATGAATACCGCTATCGTTGTTTTGTATCTGATCTATATTTTTTGATTTGGACATAATTTAAATTCAGTTAAGAAAATGCTCAATGTTCTTTTCAATAAATATTTCGGCCTGCCCCGTCGGGGCTATAGGTCGGTAAAAAGATCTGCAATGATTTGAAATTGCACAATAGGTGCTACACCCTAGTAGCGTACCTACGACACGTAATACAATCTTTGAAAATATTTTGTTACCGATCTTTGGGCTCCGCTGAGCCAACTACCCTTCCGCCTCATTCACCTCTCCCGCTACTTCCGCCTTACTCTTCGCTCCTGCCAGCTTCACATCAAAATCTTTCCAGCCTTTATTCAGATCCCCGGTTACTTCTATTTTGCCTTCACCGATCAATTGCTTCATACGCCACATCAAAAACACATCCCCTGTTTTTATTTTCATCCGGTGCAATGTATTAGTCAATACACGGGTTGCCTTCTGCCAATCACCGGTAAGATTTTTCAATAACTCATTATCATAAAATGTTTCATCCTTGCTGGCTATCTTCTTCCCTCCTTCCAATATTCTTACTATTCCATTTTCTTCACACAATCTTTTCCATTCATCCGGGTCTACTTCAAACTCACTTAATGTAATAGGCCGGGAAAGTTTTTTTGCTTTTGAAAATTCTTTCGGTTGTATCTCACTTAACCAGGATGGATAAAATATTTGTCCTTTTTCATTAATAAAAGGAAGATTATTCAGGTACAGCACCATGATGCGACCTGCGTATTCTCTTAGTTGCGGCATCAGCCAGTAATAGCCGGTTACATCATGCTGGTTTTGTCCCATCCAGATCCATATTTCTTCTTCGGGATTGGCAGCCAGTTTTTCTTTTAGTTCTTTCACCGTCTCCCTGTCATCAAACTTTACCGTATTCGTGCCAGCATAGTGAGAATTTTCCAGCAAACCCATCCACCAGTTATATCTTGCCTGCCAACCTTCGTCAGTATCAATGCCCGCCAGTGGACCTACTGCAAAATCATCTTTTATTTGTAGCACTTCACCGGCAAGCGTTTCGTCCTGCTCTATTACCTGTTTCATCAGGTCAACCTCTGACTCATTAAAAACGATATGTATCATAATTGTTTGTCTTTATGAATAAAAATTAAATCTCCCTCCGGATCTTCTTCTCCAGCAACTGCTTTTTTCAAAACGGGTCCCGCCAGATAATATTTCTCAAACCCTGCACTATTCAATGCCGTTTCTACAATGGGTTTATGTGTACCCCAGGTTTCTATTTGTATAATGGGTTTAAACTTTTGTAAAACCGGAAGTATTTCTGGTATCACCACTTCTTCATAACCCTCGATATCGCATTTTAGGAAATCTATCTTTTCAAAACTCTCAAACAATTCATTCGCCTTCTTCATATCCGCTTCAAAAGAAAACTCGTATTCCGAAAGTGCTTTATTATTCTTCTCATCATAAATATGCGGCAACCCCGTACGCAGATAGCCGAAATGATCAGGCGTTACCAAATGCACTTTTTTATCTTCTTTTCCCAATGCATAAGGATACAGCGTAATATTTTTTCTTCCGCTACAGGTCCACTTAATGATCTTGTTATACAAAGGCACAGGCTCAATAGCTATTACCTTTCCGTTATCACCAACCCATTTTGAGTATAGTTTTGTAAAGTATCCCAGGTTAGCACCGATATCAACTACGGTATCACCTTTCTTTATCAGTTGCTTTACGTAATAATGATACTTATACCCCTCATTCGATTTTAGCAACCCGGTATTGTATAAGAAAAAGAATCCCCTGTTGAGCAGTTTCAAATAGTTCTCTTCTCCCAACAACCTGAATAAATATGCTTTGATCTTCTTTTTCATAACTAATACGTTTGATGTTTGAGGTTCGAAGCTTGAGGTTAATTACAATCATGTTGATCTGACATTAAACTAACAAAACTTTTAACCTCTTACATTAAAAACACCCAACTTTAAACCTTTTAAATTTTGAACCCTTTAGCCCCCAACATAAAACATCAAACCTCAAACATCTTCCTCCACCTTATCCAATTCCACTTTCAGGTTGTTGATAATAAACTCCTGTCTTTCCATCGTATTCTTTCCCATATAGTATTCCAGCAATTGCTGAATATGATCTCCCTGTTCCAACCGCATCAGTGTTTTTCGCATTCCGGGGCCAATGAATTGTGCAAATTCATCCGGGCTGATCTCTCCCAAACCTTTAAACCGTGTGATCTCCGGTTTAGTTCCCAGTTTTTTGATAGCAGCCTGCCTTTCACTATCATCGAAACAATAAATCGTTTCCTGTTTATTTCTTACACGGAACAATGGCGTTTCCAGTACATACACTTTTTCATGCTTTACCAGGTCAGGGAAAAATTGCAGGAAGAAGGTCATCAGTAGTAAACGAATGTGCATACCATCAACATCAGCATCCGTAGCTATCACGA
>CAMLEX010000338.1 GCA_946479055.1 uncultured Bacteroidota bacterium
CAGGGTTGAAAGTGGACTATAGGTCAAATTAGCCGATGGCAACCACTGCCAGCGTGGATCCGGTTTTAAGCTGTAAACCTGAAAACTGGTGTTGGTCCCGTTATTGATCTCTTTGTATTTATAATATTCTCCACGGATACCCCAAACCAAACGCAACTTGTCCGCCAGCCGGTTGTCCAACATAATAAAGCCTGCATGGTTTTTGCTTTCACCCTCATAAGTGTCTGAAAACAGTGGGTTTATCGTGTAGAAAAAGCCATTTTCCCCTATGTTTTCCGGCTTTTGCATTTCTGCTATAGACAGGAATTGCAGGCGTTCATCGTTGGGTGTTGCAGGGTCATCGGTAAAGGCGGCGATCAGCCAGTCAAATTTTGCCTTCTTTTGGTTTCCAAAATAGCCGGTTTTTACGTTGCTCCGGATTCCTGCCACATTAAAAGGGATCGTCGCTGACACATCCCATGAGTAGTTGATTTCCTTGTTGGCGTAATTCTGGCGGGAAGTAGGAAAAAATGAAGCATTTGTACTATTGCCGACTGATGCAAAATATTCGTATTCACCGGACACAAGATGGGAATAGCTATTGACTACGGAAAGATCTTTCTCTTTCCGGTTGATAGAAGTCCGGGCTGCATCCCAGTCTATTTTTACTTTGCCAAACTGGTGCTGGCCCGAAAGTTTGTTTTGCAAAAGGTCGGTAAAAATCGGGTCATCCGATTCCTCTATTCTGTTGGGTGGATTAGCCTCTACACCATTTTGATCATAACCAACAATTCGCGTAAGCGCATTGTCATACACGTGTGTGTACGTATTGCGCAAACTGAAACGATTATTGTTTCCCAACTGCCAACCTGCATTCAACAAACCTCCCCAAGTGGTGCTAAAACCATACGTGTTTCCTGTATTCTCAAGGGAAGGATCCCAGCTTCCCCGATTCTGCCGGTTAATATTATTAATATTTTGCGTATTGCGATAGCTGAGAGAGCCGGTAAACCCTAATTTATTGTTATTACCGGTATCCAGGGATATCAAGCGCCCAATGGTAAACTGATAATTCTGCGATGGGATAGCCTTGTATTTATAGACCGTAAAATTATCATTTTTGAATCTCAAACTTTGGTCTGTTACTTTCTTCCAATATTGTTCGTCTGTCAGCTCTGCATTATCCCCATCCCGCGGCGTTCGCACCAAATCTTTCGGAAAGTCACGTCTTCCGTCATCGAAACCGAAATAATCATATTTGCCTCTTTTGTGGCTTAAAAAATCTTTTCCCGTCGTTTGGTCGTTGTAGGAAGCGCCGACAGTAAAGCTTGTGAAATTCTCATTAGGAATATCCTTGGTATTGATCTGGATCAATCCGCCACCGAAACTGGCATTCATATCTGGAGTAACGGTTTTGCTTACAATCACATTATCCACCATATTTGAGGGGATAAGATCAAAGGAGAAGTTTCGGCTTTGTGCTTCTGTACTAGGTAGTACCACTCCATCTAACATGGCTGAATTATAGCGTTCTCCTATACCACGCACAAGTATGAATTTATTATCCATTGAACTTACTCCACTGATTCGCTTTAGACTTTCTCCAACATTTTTGTCCGGCGTCCTTGCGATTTGCTCAGCGCTGATTCCATTACTGATCTCAGAAGCATTTTTTTGTTTGGCCAACAGACCTGCGGTAGAAGCTTTTTTATAGTCGGCAGTTACTACCACTTCCTTTAATCCTTTGGTATCAGGTTTCAGGGAAATTTCCAGCGGCGTGTTTTTGCCTTCTTTTACCACCACCTCTGTGATACGCTGAGTCTGGAAAGAGATATAGCTCACTTCTATTGTATATGTGCCTGGGTCTATATTTAGGGTATACCTTCCGTCTGCTCCGGTCTGTGTACCCGAACCGGTTTCGACCACTTTTACCGAAGCTCCTGGTAGGCTTTCACCTTTTTCATCGACGATCTTACCGGAGATCTTTCCCGGTTTTATCGGATCCGGTAGCTTATATAAAATAATGGTGTTTTCATCAGCATGTCTGAAACCGACACGCGTGTTAGCCAAAAGTTTCTTAAGGGCGTCTTGTAAGTAAACATTTTTTAAATCCAGGCTAACTTTTTGGCTGGAACTAAAAATCGTCTTGTCATAATTAATTACACAACCAGCTTTATCTTGCAGTTTGATAATTGCCTCCGGAAAGGTTACCGATGTCAGTTTTATGCTGACCTTTTTGTCTGAAACCTGGTTTAGCCCCGCATAGGCTGATAGGGGTGGGAATAAAATAAGGGGTAGCAGGCATAAAGCCGCAACCTCCCTGAATCTTTCAAGGGAAAAGTACTTTAGTATATCGAAGTAAAAACCTATTTTCATAGATTTATTGCGTTTTTTAATTTTCACGAGTTAAGAACAATTTTTTTATGGCCGCCCTGTTGTCGCAGGGCGGTTTTTTGTTAACTATTTGTTTGATATGTTTCATTAAGCCAACCTTAATTTTTGTTGGCGTAGTCTTCGTAAGTAACTAATCGATCATTTGCATCCCTCCCCCCAAACGGTAATTAATGAATTCGTTCTTATTTTATAATGTATATTTCCCCCACTCATCATCCGTACCTGCTCCATAACGTCCTTGATACTCTTTTGGTTGAATGTCGCATTGAACTGACGGCTGTTTGCCAGGCATGGCGACTTCAGTTCAAATCGTACATTATAATACCTTTCCAATTTGCCCAGCAGCGTAAGGAGATTGGCATCTTTGAAAATGAAGCGGTTTGAAGTCCAACTGTTTATTTCTTCCGCTTTCACTGTGCTAACCAAATAACGCTGATTCTGGATGTTGTAATCCAGCTTCATACCACGAGTGAGGAGGGATAATTTTATTAGTACTCCTTTTTTAATTTCTGAAACGCGCACTTTGCCGGTCCGTACCGCTACGCTGAATATATGGTCTGTGGGATAGGCACTGATGTTAAACGAAGTACCCAGTACCCTGGTCTGAATCTTACCCGAATGGACAATAAAGGGGCTGAGCGTATCCCGTTTCACTTCAAAAAAACCTTCTCCATTTAAACGGATGTTACGGTTCCGACCTTTCACAAACCTGGAAGGCCATTCCAAGGTAGAAGATCCACTTAAATAGACTACAGTACTGTCGGACAGTATTAGCTTCACCTTTTCTCCTGGATGCGTGGTTCGGCTAAGCATCTCAATGTCCTCTGCCGGTTTTACTTGATTTCTCTGATAGGCATACCAGCCCAGGGCAGCTGAACATATCAGAACAATTGAAGCAGCATACTGGAGTACAGGGAAAAGCTTGCTCTTCTTTTGCTGTCCTGTTTCCGTTTTAGCCAATATCTCTTCAAATTCCTGATCTACATCCGAAGAATCCTCACGCAATGACGGCTCTACAGCCCACGCTTCTTCTATCAAATCAGAAAGCTGCTTATCGTCGCTTTTGCCGCTACCCAGGAAACGGAGCAATTCTTCCTCCTGTTGGTGGTCTGCTTTGCCTTCCAGGTAGAGTTTAAACAGTCTTCTAATTTCTTCGTTATATTTCACTGCTGTTTGTTGTATTTAAGGTGTCTTTATATATGTATTAAGATTGAAACGGCTTGTATACCTATTCCATATTTCGATATATTTCCAGGTGATCCGTAACTAATTAATATTCAGTGATATAATTTTTAAAAAAAATGGGTGTTCTGAGATTTTATCACTTGCTTGGAACCATTTTTTTAAAAGCCAGTACGATGAATTGAGCTATAGAACCTAAGGAAGCTCCCCTAAATGCGAAATGCCCATAAGGGCAAATAATTTGATAGGAGAAGGGCTAAGATGAGTGTATTAAAGGGAAACCGGTAGGAGGTATTGTAGCAGTATCACTGCAGTGAGTACTGTTTCCGGAGAGAGGTGCATAAAATAGCGCCGAATATGGCCGGTTGACTTTGTGATCTGGTTATTAACTGTCTTTTTAGAAAGATGTAAGTGCTCTGAAATTTCTTTATGAGACCACCCGTTGTCACGGCTTAGCAAATAAATGATCTTAGCTTGGCGTGGCAGTGTTTCAATAGCCTTGGAAACAATCTCGCCACAATCCTTGAAATCCATGTAATTATCGGTTGAACACAGATGCGGTTCTTCCTGAGGTTCCTGGGTAATGAACCGTGTCAATCTCGCTTTGCGTTTTAAGGAGTCCAGGAATTTGCTTCGTACCATGACAAATAACAGGACTTCCGGAGATTTGGCTGAATCAATCTTTTCTTTGTTTTCCCAAAGACGGACGAACACTTCTTGAGTAAGCTCTTTTGCCTGTTCCTGATCCTGTAGAAATCGGTAAGCAAAACCAGTTACTTTATTCCTGGTACGACGGTAAAGCTCGTGAAAGGCAGAGGTGTTTCCTGAGCGTACCAGATCAAGTATTTGTTCGTTGGTGAAGTCTTCCAATTTTCTTTTCATGGATGATGAGGTTAACGGGGGGAAGTTACCAGACCAATATTAACTGATTATTAAATATTTAAGATGATTTATCTATGTGTAATCACAATGCTGTATTCCGTTGCCTTTTGATGTGTGTCAGTTAAGACACTCCCAATAGCCAGATGACTTGATTTGACCTGTTGTGAGTAAGACACCGATCCCCTGGCATTACCGTTAATTCTGGATAATGCAGCTTTGACCAGTGGATCGTTTAAATCTCCAAAAGGAAGCAAGGGAAGCGTTGCCAGTTCATTTGCGCTCATGTCCGGGTTAATTCCTGTACTGTAGCCGCCATTGCCGGAAGCATTGAATAACTTATAAATTATAGGATGCATCTCCCATTGAACTTGCTTGGGGCTGCGCATGTCAGATATGCTAAAGGAAGCTTCATCCTTCCCCCGGGTTTTTTCTCCTATAAGTACGGTCTGGATATAAGGTTTCAAGTTATTGATCATCACCTCAGAGGCAGATGCTGTTGCCGCTGTGCCCAAGATAAATATCCGGCTTAAGCCGAGATTATTCTGCAAAAGGGTGTTGAAATTCGATGTGCCGTCAAATGTTGCTGCACTTCCGAAAGACTCTGTTCTCGTCCCCCCGTTTTTATTACCCTTATAAGTGATAAATGGTTTATCGTAACTAATGCCGGGAGCAATCATGGCGCTGAGTCCTGCCGCCTCGGCCACTTGTCCTCCAGAATTATAGCGAAGATCAAGAATAAGTTCAGTTACACTTGCACTTTTAAAACGTGCAAATGCCCTGGTTAACGCGCTTGCCAGTCCGGGGCTGAAATCATTGAAATAAAGGTAGCCAATCTTCTTACCTCCGCTTTCAATAATTTTAACGGTCTCCTGCTGATCCAATATCACACCTGAACTTATTTGCACTGAACGGATATCATTCCAGGTATTCCCGGTCAGTTCTGCAAGACCTAATGAAAAACTGTTACCCTCGAAGAGTTCCTGTTGCAACGCGACTGCATTGGTTTCGGTCAACAACTGTCCATTAATTTTGCGGATATAATCGCCGCGTTTCAGGCCTGCTCTGGAAGCCGGAGACTCATTTAATACAAGTTTTACAATTCCGATCACTTGTCCTGTACTTTGTTCCTTTACGCTAGTGTAATCAAACCCAAAATTTCTGTTGTTCTTGGGGAAAGTGGCCGGGTCATTGGGCAATATCATATAGGAGAACCGATCAGCACTGTTGCGCACTGAGCTAAAAAAATCTTTTGGTGCAAGATTAAGGGACGGCTTAGACGGAAGTGATTCGTTCCAGTAATAATAACGTTTCAGGCTGTCCAGTACCCATGCGTTAATATTTTCATTAGTGCCGATAGGATAGTCAGGTTTGTTATCCTTGTCCTTCTTACAAGAGACCTGAATAAGTGCTAGGCCGGCAACAAGGCACATCCAATTCAAGAAGTTTCTTTTGGCAATGTGTAATGTGCTTTCCATAACG
>CAMLEX010000339.1 GCA_946479055.1 uncultured Bacteroidota bacterium
TCAAAATTTTATTGTTGTTGTTAAAGGTAGCGCCGGCAGCTATTTCAACATTTCCTCCAAAAACAAGAGTTGTGGCTCCTCCTGCGTTTGGAAGTGTTTTTGCACCACCTCCGGATAAAACAAGGTGGTGATAGTTGGTTGCAAATATAGTTTGCGCAGTACCACCATTATATTCTACTGTTGAACCCGTGTTGCTAGTTAAATTATCGATGGAGCCCGGTCCTGACACATCAATTGCACCACCAATCCTTAAAATACCATCTACAACCAGGTTATATACCGTTGGATTATTCCCATTTCCACCATTGATTGCCTGTGTTTCTATAGTCAACCCTGAACCTATAGCAAAAGTTGCAGAATTACCATTGGTACCATTAATAGTTAACGTTGTTACAGTGATAGCACCTGGGCCAGCTACCGTTGCTGTCTGATTAGTCAGATTAGTGGTTGCAAGATCTGGGGCGGTTACCGGCGGATCTACAGAGAGTGTGTTACCAGCAGCTACCGTAATGGGAGCAGTTAGAGTTAATGCACCTGCGCCCGTAATATTTGATTCACCTGCATTAGCCGTGGTCAGAGAACTGAATGTTTTGGCAACATTCATTTCTAATGTTCCTCCTGCATTAATGATAATTGCTGTATTTGCAGGAATATCATCTGCCAAAATAGTTTGCCCATTATTGATTGTTGTTTGGGCAAAAATTGTGGCTGTAAAAAGTAATCCTGTAATCATCAGGGTTACTTTAAAAAGCCTTGAATTGAGTAAAAATTTTTCCATTGTTCAGAGTTTTAAGTTATAGAGAGATGAGAATACACAGTATAGTGGGTATTCAAGGAATGGATGCCTGGGCTTTAAAAAGGAATTGAATAAAAAGTCAACAGCGACAATGGTAATAAAGGATATAAGATCTCAATCAACTTCAAACCAGAAGTCGGCGATTATTAGACCTTTTGTGAAGGATTTTGGGGGTACGGATTTCAGAAGAAGGTTGGATGTTTGTTTACTGCTTTTTTGCAGATTACTCACAAATCTATATACCCATTTTGGATTTTGCAAGTATTTTTCCCAAAATATTTTTTCATAAATCAGTATAAGTACGAGGAAAAAGACTTCAATAGTTGATATTCAATAAAAGCCCGGCACAAATTAATGGGCCGGGCTTTCTCTATTTTATTGTCAGCAAGACTTATTGAACGATGAAGGTTTTGGTTTCACGATAATCATTACCCGTTACTACCATATTATAAACGCCGGGCTTAACAGATGACGGCATTCTCAATGTTTGAGTCATTATATTACCCTGGTTAATGATCGTTTGTTTAAATACATCCTGGCCGGAGACATTAATTATACGCAGGCTATATTGACCAGGTTTAATATTTGATAAACTAATGGTAAGCTGGATACCACTCACCGGGTTAGGATATAATCGCAAACCCTGAGTGATATTGCTCAGATTAACACTTAACACTATGCTGTAAACAATTTTACCAGTTGTTTCCTTTGCTTTTATCCGATAAAAATTTGTACCTGCATTAGGATTGCCATCGAATGCAGAATAATCAACCTGGTCATTCTGATTGCTGATGGGTAATTGCTGGCCGATTGCAGTAAAATCAATCCCATTGGCAGAACGCTCTATTGTATATTCAGCAACATCTTTTTCTGTCAGGTTACTCCATTCTATTTGTACGCCATTATTTTTTTCGTAAGCTTTTACATTCGCAAATATTACAGGCAATGGATTTGCCGCAGAACTACTGGCAAGCGCAAAGGGACTAAAAGTGGTTGGATTATCACTTGAAGTAACTGTACCTGCTGCATTATTTCCCGTGCTGCCAGACCGGCCTTCATCTACCCATATTCCACCTACTAAATGAGCAACCCTTAACGTTGATGGATCAGTAACGTAAGCACCGCCACAGCTGCTATTGGCTTCCCAGGAAAGTACAACATTAGCGGAAATACCTGCCGCTCCTGCTGTTTTAGCCAGATCCCAATATTCACAGCCACTGACCCGTGTAAGGGTTGGTTCCAGTGTTCCTGTTGGAGAAGGTTCCCTGAAAAATTCTGCAAGAAATGTTGCACTACCGGAAGGAGTGGTAATCCCAATATTACGAAATCCGGCTCCTGACTTACCCACCGGGAATGTAAAAGCTACCGCACCCGTTTTGGCCAATGGACCATCCACAAAAGATGTAGCGATAGCCGGTGTGGTACTTCCTGTAGCACCTACGGTAGGAAGATTAGTTGTTGTTGTTGTCAGCAAACCAGATGTAAGAGTCAAAGTTCCTGAAACGGTCATTGGCATATCAAGTATAACATTACCACCCGTATTATTTATTATTAAATCCCTGATGGTATTCGGAGTTGTTGTTACAAATACACCGGTTGAGGCACCCTGGAACTCATAATCGGCCCCACTGTTTAAACTTGCAGTAAGATTATTTGCTGTATTAATAGATCCTTCTACTCCGTTTGCATTTGCAGTGATCAATTTACCATTAGCTAAAAGATTAAATTGTGCAAATGCAGTACCGGGGGGATCAACATCCGGCTCAATTTGTGAGGCAATTACAAAAGTTGAGGCGTCCAGCGCACCACCTGAATTAACAGTTAGTTTACCGATCCAGTTTGGTTCAAAGTCACGGCTGATGCTAAGTCCGGAATTCAATTTTAGAGTGCTGCCATTAGCTACAACAAAGTTGGCATAGGTAATATTTGTTGGTGTAGTCGCATTAAAGGTTTGCAATCCTGCCTTATTAAAAGTAATAAGCCCATTGGGAATCTCAGGATCTCCTGTTGTAGTACGAACGGTTCCGCCGGTTTGTGAAAAATTGCCTTTGATGGTCATGCTTCCCTTTTGTCCGGGAGGTCCAATATTCTCATCACCACTTGTAAAATCTACATCCCCTCCGCTCTGTAGAAAGTTACCCAACAAGTTCATCGTCACCGTACCTGAATTACCATTA
Source organism: uncultured Bacteroidota bacterium (assembly GCA_946479055.1). The sequence continues at coordinate 2,974 of CAMLEX010000339.1, forward strand.
GTAATTTCATGGGCAAACACAAGATTCCCCCCCTCATGATTATAATCCCCTGCTATATTTATTACTGCTACGCCATTGCCTCCATTTAAGAATTCAACATTCGTTGTTGTTGCGGCAGGTTCTTGCTGGATAATTAAATCACCACCAATATTCAATGTATAATTAGTATTACTGGTAAAAATTAATAGCCATGGACTGCTATTTCCGCTGGTTTTAACAATTGTCAAATCGCCAGTTACATTTTGTAAGCTGCCATTTAAATTTACGTCTTCTATCTGGCTATTATTCCATTCAAAATTCCCAAAAGATTGAGATAAGCCGGAGGGTACCGCATCGATAACACCAATGATATCAGAATTGGAACCTGCATTCCAGGTTGCAGTGGGTATTGCCCCACCATTACGGGCATGGATATATGTACCGGCATTTTGAAAAACGAGATTCGCTGCAGCCGCACTCGTTACAATCCCGGAATTTTGAATTATACCTGTTGCTATTACTGTAGAAATTCCATTTGTTGTGTAAGTATCACCATCGTTAATGTTTAGCTGGCCGGCAATAGAACCTCCGGCACTCGCAGAAAGCGTAATATTTATTTCATTTCCCAAAGTGAGAACTGAGCCTGCAGCTATTGCGAAATCATTTGCTGCGACAGCATTGGTAATTGTCAAAGTATTGTTTCCGCCGGCATTTGGTTTTGACAATGTAAGGTTGGTACCATCAGTAACTATTAAACCAGCAAGTGACAAACCCGGAACATTTGAAATAGCCATTGTAGAACCTACATCAAATTGCACAATATCGGTGGCGACGGGAACTGCATCACCACTCCAATTCGTAGCAGTTGTCCAACTTCCGCCTGTAGCAGGACCATCCCAGGTTTTTTGTGTCCATGCTGTAACCGCAGTCATCAATATGACTAAAAGAAAGTAAACTTTTTTCATTGCGCTGAGTTTTAGTTTTATAGAGAAAAAGAATGTACTAACCCATCAATAAATAAAGGAAATGGATAGATCCGATTTGGAAGGATTGGATAGAAGGTATTGTACTATGTAATGTTATAGAAGGATACGAAAAGCATTATTATCCTTTTAATTCATAAGGAGAATACTTATTTCTCTCTTAGAAAGAAGATGGTGTGGAAGATGGCTTTGATCCTGCGGCTAATTATAACCACAGGACACAAATCTATTGCATTTTGGATAATGCTGGTAGTTTAGTGCAAAAATTAATGCGTTTCAGGAACTATATGCATCTAAATAAAATCAGCTGTATGGCTTTCTTTTACACTCTTTATCCCGGCTGGTTTACCAGCATATACAAGGTTACCTCCACCGTCGCCAGCTTCTGGTCCAAGGTCTATCAGCCAGTCCGCACTTTTGATCACATCCATATTGTGTTCAATAACGATAATGGAATGCCCTTGTTCTATTAAGGCCTGAAAAGAAGTTAACAGCTTTTGAATATCATGAAAATGGAGACCTGTAGTTGGTTCATCAAAAATAAAAAGGACTTTATTATTACTCTTTCCTTTTCCCAAAAAAGAAGCGAGTTTTACCCGTTGCGCCTCACCACCGGACAATGTATCCGATGACTGTCCCAACTTTACATAACCCAGCCCCACATCACTTAATGGTTGAATAGCTTTAGCAATAGCCACAGCTTCCCTTTCTCCCACGCAGAAAAATTCTATGGCTTCATCTACTCCCATTTCCAACACATCATAAATACTTTTATCCTTGTATTTGATGTCAAGCACTTCTTCTTTGAATCTTTTTCCTCCGCAGGATTCGCAGGTAAGATGCACATCAGCCAGGAACTGCATTTCCACTACCTGTTCACCTTCTCCCTTACAGGTATCACATCTGCCTCCATCTACATTAAATGAAAAATGTTTGGGTTGAAAACCCCGCATCTTACTTAGCGGTTGTCTGGCATAGAGCTCCCTTATTTCATCATACGCTTTAATATAAGTGACAGGATTGCTGCGGGATGATTTACCAATAGGATTCTGGTCTATCATTTCTATTTGTGCAATACTGTCTGTATCACCCGTAATAGCTTTATGAAAACCGATCTTGTCACCAAATTCGCCTTTGATCTTTCGTAAAGCAGGGTAAAGAATTTGTTTGATCAGCGTTGTCTTTCCGCTGCCACTCACACCGCTGACAACACAAAGAACATTAAGCGGAAATTCAACCGTAATATTCTTCAGATTATGTTGCCGGGCTCCTTCTACTTTAATTGAACGGTTCCATTTTCTTACCGATTCAGGAGGTTCAATTTTTAATGTCCCATTCAGGTATTTTCCTGTAAGGCTTTGTGCATTATAAATTATATCATCATAATTACCTTCGGCTATTACTTCTCCACCAAGGTGAGACGCCAGCGGGCCCATATCAATAATATGATCTGCTTCCCGCATCATCATTTCATCATGTTCTACTACTACTACCGTATTACCCAGGTCACGCAACTCTTTCAATACTCTTATCAGGTTGGTAGTATCTCTTGAATGTAATCCGATAGAAGGTTCATCCAGTATATATAAAGAATCAGTTAAGTTGCTGCCAAGACTTCGTGTCAGTTGTATACGCTGACTTTCGCCACCACTTAAGCTATTGGCAAGACGGTTCAACGTTAAATAACCGAGACCTACATCTAATAACGTTTTCAGCCTGTGATGGATTTCAAGCAATATCCGCTTACCTACTTGTTTATCATGATCGCTTAGTTTTTTTTCCATCTCCCTAAACCAAACGTTCAGATCCTTTACAGGCAACTCTCCTAACTGCCCGATATGCTTGCCGCCAACTTTTACATACAATGCTTCTTTGCGTAAGCGATAACCTTTACATTCAGGACAAAGTGCTCTGCCACGATAACGGCTTAGTAAGACACGATACTGTACTTTGTATAAGTTTTGTTCAA
>CAMLEX010000340.1 GCA_946479055.1 uncultured Bacteroidota bacterium
AATTGTTAAGCGTTTTGCAAAACCGCCAGGTAATACGGCTTGGCAGCAATGAACCTGTTGCCATTGATATCCGCTTAATCTGCGCTACCAATATGCCGCTTAGTGAACTGGCCAATGAAAGCCGCTTCCGGAAAGATCTTATTTATCGTATCAACACTGTAGAAATAACAGTACCTCCATTACGCAAACGGGGAAATGATATTATTTTATTAGCCAGGCATTTCAGTAAGTTGTACAGTAAAAAATACATGAAACCTACACTGGAAATGGATACAAAAGCCATGGAAAAATTGCTGAATCATCACTACCCCGGGAATGTCCGTGAATTACAATATATCATAGAGAGGGCGGTTATCATGTCGGATGGAGATACACTGGAAGCAAAGGACCTACTTTTCTCACCAATAGAGTCAACAATGGCAGCTGTAACAGAAACCGTAGAAACAAAACTTAGTGATGTTGAAAAAAATACCATTCTCAAAGTGATAGAAAAACATCATGGCAATATTACCAGGGCTGCCAAAGAATTGGGCCTTACCCGGACAGCGTTGTACAGAAGATTAAGTAAGTATGATATATAAAGGAAATGTGGAAATATGCAAATGTGAAAATGTGCCAAATCATGAACTATTGTCTATTGCATATTGCCTATTGACCATTGACTTTTCACTTCTCACTTTTCACTATTGATTATTATGTCTTTAAAAAAAATTGAATGGCGGATTTTATTAAGAGTGCTCGTGTTGTTTGTAACACTGAGTGTCGGTTCTTTTTTACTGGTGAAAGGATTGTACGTGTATTTATTTTTAGCAGCACCTGTCATCATCTATGAATTGGTCGAGTTTTACCGTTTTCATAATAAAGCTCATAAGGAACTGGATCAGTTTGTAGAATCCGTTCATTACCGTGATTTCTCAAGATATTTTGATGTAAAACATGCATCTGCGGATATACAGCCGTTGCGGAAAGGCTTTAATGAGATCAATTCTACTTTTAAGGTGATCAGCAAAGAGAAAGAAACACAATACCAGTACCTGCAAAAAATACTGGAACTGGTAGACACGGGCATTCTTTCTTATGAAGAAAAAACAGGTGAAGTGGTATGGATGAATGAATCATTAAAAAAAATGCTGCAGCTTCCTTACCTGAAAACAATTTATTCGCTGAGCAAACGGGATGATGAATTATGCAAATCAATAATTGCATTAAAACCGGGCGAAAATAAAGTAGCTACGGCTCACCCTGAAAAATCATCTTTCAAAATCTTATTATCTGCTACGGCTTTTCAAACCGAAGGAAAAATATATAAACTGATCGCTTTTCAAAACGTAAATGAGGCATTGGATGAAACGGAATCCAAAGCCTGGCAAAAATTACTAAGCGTACTGACACATGAGATCATGAATTCAGTGGCACCTATATCATCGTTGGCTGAAACGCTAAAAAATAGGTTGCAGCAATCAGTGACTACGTTGAATAATGATACCGGATCTGTTGATGACCTTGAAATAGGTATTGAAACCATCAAAAGAAGAAGTGAAGGGCTTTTAAAGTTTGCCGAAACTTACCGCAACCTTAATAAGATCACTACTCTCAACCTGAAAAAAGTATATGTAAGAGATATTTTTGAAAACCTGCTTCAATTGATGCAACCTACACTGGAACAAAAAAACATTGAAGTAGAAACGATCTTAAAAGAAACCGATCTTATACTGGAAGCGGATACTGATCTGCTGGAGCAGGTGCTGATCAATCTTGTGGTAAATGCTATAGAAGCCGTAAAAGATAAACCTGAACCAAGGATTGTACTCTCAGCTTATATGACGCCTAACAGAAAAACAGTTATCAAAGTAGCTGACAATGGTTATGGTATGGCGGAAGAATTAATGGATAAAATTTTTATTCCTTTTTTCAGTACTAAAAAAAGCGGAAGCGGCATTGGACTCAGTTTATGTAAACAGATCATAATGCTTCATAAGGGAAATATACAGGTACATTCTATAGAAGGAGAAGGAACCGCCTTCCAATTGCAGTTCTAATAAATAGCATTCGTACCGCCAAAGCAGTTTGGACTTCCAATAAACTGTAGAAAAAATGGGACTATCTGTTTCAGAATATACTTTTACCCCCGGCCGTTGATTAAGGAATACTCATCCTTTATTATTAGCACGACATTTGTTTAACTAGCAATACTGGCGTTAGCCTCATTCCGTCACTATAAAAAATTGTAACTTAAATTGAATTACCAGGAACTATGGTATTAAGGTTAACCATAAAAAAACAATTATGAGATTATTTCTATTGTACAGTTTGACCTTGCTTATTCCTGTTGCGGATTGTATAGGCCAGGACACTAAAGACTCTACTTCAGTAGCAGGGTCAACTTTGTTCAGGATAAATAAAGGAAGGACCTTCTGGATGGGCGCCAACTACAGGAAAGAATGGAAGACACCTGTTCGTGTTCCTATTATTAATATGGCAACCGAACATGGTGGATTAACACCTGTAAAACGCGGAGGTGGCAAACAAACCCGTTCCCTTCGTATAAAGGATACAAGCGGGAAAGAATATAATTTTCGTTCGATACAAAAATTTATAACCAGCAAAACTTTACCGGCCGATCTGCAAAGCGAAGCTGCTGAAGACATCGTAGCCGATGGAATTTCCGCTTCTTATCCTTATGCAGCTTTATCAATGCCTGCACTTGCTGAAGCTGCCGGGGTTCCTTATCTCAAAGTGAAAGTAGTTTTTATACCCGATGACCCCCGGTTGGGAGAATACCGGAAAGATTTTGGCAACCTGCTCGCCTATCTAGAGGAAAAACGTCCCGATTCAGTAAAGAAAGATTATGATACGGAAGATGTGCTGAAACAACTGAAAGAAGATAATAATAACTCGGTAGATCAACAGGCTTTGTTAAGGGCAAGAATACTGGATATGTTTGTAATGGATCTTGACAGGCATGAAGGGCAATGGGAATGGGGCGCTATAGATAAAGAAAAAGGAAAACAATACTATCCCATACCCAAGGACAGGGACCAGGCTTTTTATATCAACGAGGGTGTATTGCCGCATATTGTACAATGGCCATGGTTGGTTCCACAACTCGAGGGACTTAAGCCCAAAGCAAAAAATATAAAGCGGTTCAATTTCGCTGCACGAAATCTTGACCGCTTTTTTTTAAATAGCCTTACAGAACAGGATTGGAAAACAGCCACCGATAAATTCCTTTCGCAAATGACGGATGCCGTCATTGAAAAAGCATTGGCACAGCAACCACCGGAAATACAACATTTATCGGTCGATAGAATCATACATATATTAAAGGAACGCCGTAAATGGCTTGCTGCGGAAACAATGGAATATTATCGTTTTCTCGCAGAGATCGTTGATGTAACGGCAAGTGATGAAGACGAATTATTCGATATTACCCGTCATGATGATGGCTCCGTTTTACTGCAGGTTTATAAAAGCGGAGATAGTTCTGATAAACTATATGAGCGGACTTTTTACGCACAGGATACCAGAGAGATAAGGTTATACGGGTTTGGCGGTAATGATAAATTCATTGTTAAAGGGAATAACGATAAAATAAAGATCCGCATGATCGGCGGTGATGGCGAAGACAGTTTTGAAAATACAGCATCATCAGCAGATGGCGGTGTTGTATATGATGAGAAAAAAGGAAATAATAAATTAACCGGCAGGTTCAATAATAAATTATCCAATGATACGATCGCCAATTATTACAACAATATCTATTATAAATATAACCAGGTAATTCCTTTTATTTCTGTTGGCTACAACCCCGATGATGGAGTTTATCTCGGCGGATGGATGAAGATCATTCATCATGGCTTTCGCAAAACACCTTATAAAAACAGCCATACTATTACACTAAATCATGCCCTGGCCACCAAGGCATTCAACTTCCGGTACAATGCGGAATTTATTGGCGTTATAGGAAGAAGCATCGATCTTTTATTTGAGACAGATATTAAATCGCCGCATGTTCCCAATTTTTTTGGTTATGGAGCTTCCTCCATTTATGATAAAACAAAACCCGGCAAATTCAGGTATTACAGAACCAGGTATAACCTGGGAGATATTTCTTTATTACTTCGCAAAAATTTTTCTGAAAAAGTGGTCATGACGCTGGGACCTACGTTCCAGTTTTATAAAATGGATTCTACAGAGAAGAATAACAAGCGACGCTTTATAGTACAAGAGACTCCCAATGGTCTTGATCCTGCTACAGCATTTGCAAAGCAATCTTATGTTGGCGGTAAGTTTTCATTAACTGCAGATACAAGAGATAATAAGATATTGCCCGAAAAGGGTATTTTCTGGTATACTTCCCTTCGCCATCTTTCGGGGTTGAATGATGTAAGTTATGAAGTAACACAACTGAACTCTGATCTTAGCTTTTACATCCCGCTTATTAAAAAGCGGTTGGTATTAGTTAACCGCATTGGTGCTGGCCATAATTTTGGCGATTTTGAATTTTACCAGGCGCAATACCTCGGCAATGAAGACAATCTCCGCGGCTATCGCAAGTACAGGTTTGCCGGAACATCAAAACTATACAACAATATAGAAATGCGATTCAGGCTCGCCAATTTCAAAACTTATTTATTCCCGGGTTCATTAGGTCTTCTTGCTTTTTACGATACCGGCCGGATCTGGGCGGATAATGATGAAAGCGATAAATGGCTAAGTGGGTATGGTGGCGGTTTTTGGATATCACCTTTACGCCGGCTTGTATTGACTATTACCTATGCGGCTTCCAAAGAAGATAAGATGCCATTGGTTGGGCTGGGCTGGAAGTTTTAATTATTAATGGGAGCAACATGTAATGTATTCCAAGATTGTTTTTTTTCCCAATGTTATAATAGGGCGTTGGCAGGTGTTGCAACGGCCTGCTTTTCCTTGCAATACAAAAAAGCGAATTGGTAAGTATAGGGAATCAATGAGGGGGGAAATTTGGAAAGTTCGTATTATATAGCATCTCGGTGTTGTAAGCAACCTTGTTGCAACGTCGTTATACTTTGAGTGTCCATAGACAAAAATTCAAATGACAAGACTAACATTACTTTTATTGACACCTTGCATTTGCTTTTCCTCATTCGGACAAATACAGAAAAGTATCGAAATTTCTTTTATTGGCAGGGATGACAAACATGCAAATTATGTTTCAAACTTTGCTGGTAGAGTTTACAATGACACCAATAAATTATACGGTTTTAGCTATGGAGTAATGGGCATTTTCCGCAGACACATATCGAAAACATATTCTGTTTCTATAGGCTTAGGATATTACCAATTAAGAGTTGACAAGATAAGAGGTAATTTGCCTTTTAATATTCCAGGGGTAAGAACAGGGAGAAACATAAATTATGATGATGGAGTTACAAATTTGTTGTACGGAACGAGTAAATATCACTATAATAATCTTGCGTTTTTATTAAGCGTAGACAAATTCATTCAAATTAAAAAGAGTTTATTACTTGACATATCTCCGGAATTGTTAGCATATTATTCCATATCTCAAAAGTATGAGCTTTCAAAAGACAGGCATTGGAAAACTAATAATAGCAAGCCTTTAGAATTTGGCTTTAATATTAATGTCGGTATTTTAAGAGAATATCATGCATTTTATTTACGTCCTTCCCTTATCATTCCCATTTATCAAACTATAAAAGGAGACATTGTGTTTTATGAAGACTCCAAAATGAACATTTCAAAATGGTTTAATGGCATTGGCCTTACTTTGAAAATTGGCAAATACTTTTAGACACAACGGAGAAAAGATTGCTTACAGTCGAGTAAGCAAGGGGATTTCACCCCCTGCTCCTCACAGAACCGTACGTGAACCTC
>CAMLEX010000341.1 GCA_946479055.1 uncultured Bacteroidota bacterium
TACTACTGAACAATACGAACAGAACTTCAGCGACATTCATCCGCCGTTTGAAAACAAATCTGCGGCGTTGGTGGATGCCAACCGATGCCTGTTTTGTTATGATGCGCCTTGTACCAAAAGCTGCCCTACCAGTATTGATATTCCAAAGTTTATTAAACAGATCACAACAGATAATATAAAAGGTTCTGCTCATACTATTTTTTCTTCCAATATTATGGGTGCCGGTTGCAGCAGAGTATGTCCTGTTGAAAAATTATGCGAAGGGGCCTGCGTTTATAATCTACTGGAAGAAGCGCCTATTCCTATTGCCAGATTGCAACGCTACTCTACCGAAAAGGCAATGGAGAATAACTGGCAATTGTTTGAAAGAAAAAAATCATCAGGCAAAAAAGTAGCGGTTATAGGCGCCGGTCCGGCAGGCTTGAGTTGTGCTCATGTATTGAGTCGGAAAGGAGTGGATGTGACGTTCTATGAAAAAGAAAGCAAGGGTGGTGGATTAATGACGTATGGGATTGCTGCGTATAAAGTAACGCCACAGTTTTGTGAAGATGAAGTAAATTATATTACTTCTATTGGCGGTATTGATATAAAATATAATCACGAGCTGGGAAAGAATATTTCATTGGCAGAACTGCAAAAAGATTATGACGCCGTTTATCTTGGTATTGGGGTGGGTGTAGCAAGACAATTAGATATTCCGGGAGAAGAACTGGAAGGCGTAGTTGATGCCATTTCTTTTATTTACAATTTACGAAGTAAGAAGTATGAAGAAATTCCGGTTGGTGATAAAGTAGCTGTAATTGGAATGGGTATGACAGCGATTGATGCGGCTACACAGGCCAAACGTTTAGGAGCGAAGGAAGTGACATTGGTATATCGTAGAACTGAAGCCGAAAAACCTTGTACTGATGTTGAGCTGGATATTGCAAAGTTGGATGGTTGTGAGATCATCTGGCTGGCAGCGCCAAAAGAAGTGAGAGGTGAAAATGCCCGCCCGGATGATCCGGTCGGACGGGGAAAAGTGAAAGAATTGATTTGCAGCATTATGAAATTGGGTGACCCGGATGCCAGTGGTCGCCGTTCTCCTGTTGATACGGGAGAAACATTTGTATTAGATGTGGATATGGTGATCAAAGCCGCAGGACAAACTCCTTTTGAAGAATTGATAAGTGATAACAACCTCAACAATAAAAATGGAAAAATTGTTATTGATATAAGTGCAACAAATATAAAAGGTGTTTTTGCGGGCGGTGATTGTGTGAACGGTGGTAAGGAAGTGGTAGATGCGGTGCAGGCTGGGAAGGATGGAGCGAAAGCAATACTTTCCTATATGGGACTTGCGTAGGTTTCACGCAAAGATCGCAAAGGGGCAACGACCGCAACGTAGCGCCGCTATTTTCATTGCGATCGCTACGTGAGAGAAAAAAGGCGGAGCGAAAGCAATACTTCCTATATGGGCTTGCGTAGGTTTCACGCAAAGATCGCAAAGGGGCAACGACCGCAACGTAGCGCCGCTGTTCCCGTTGCGACCGCTGCGAGAAATGGGAAAAGATGGGGCGAAAGCGATACTTGAATATTTGTCTGAACCATGATTTTGAAGGATTAAAAAGATTAATAGGAAATACAATCTTCAATATCACTAAATCCACCCAAATCCAGGTTCAGATAATTTGACGAATAGCGAACAGAACGATGAAGAGTGCGACGCCCGTCCGAACGGATTTCATCCGGGCGGGCAACAGACGATGATCCTTCGACTACGCTCAGGACAGTACAACAGCCGGGCTCATATAACATCAAACTTCAAACATCAAACGATTTTAACATGGCTGACATATCTTCAAATTTTCTCGGTATCAAATCTCCCAACCCATTCTGGCTGGCGAGTGCACCACCGACGGATAAAAAGTATAATGTATTGCGGGCCTTTGAAGCCGGCTGGGGCGGCGTGGTTTGGAAAACATTAGGATCACAGGTGAAAAATGTTTCATCAAGATATTCATCGGTTGATTTTAATGGCACCCGGGTAATGGGATTTAATAATATTGAACTCATCAGTGATCGTCCGCTGGATATTAATTTACAAGAGATAGCGGAATGTATAAAATTATTTCCCGATCGGGCGATGATCGTTTCGCTGATGGCCGATAATGATCGCCAAAGCTGGCATGAATTGATAAAAAAAGTAGAAGACACCGGTGCACATGGTCTTGAATTGAACTTTGGTTGTCCGCATGGGATGACGGAAAGAGGTATGGGTGCTACAGTGGGGCAGGATCCAGAGATTGCAAAGATGGTTGTGGAATGGGTGATGGAAGCTGCAACTATTCCTGTTATCACTAAACTTACTCCCAATGTACATTCTGTTGTGCCGACAGGTAAAGCTTGCGTAGAAGCCGGAACAAATGCCTTATCGCTTATTAATACTATTCAATCTGTAACGGGGATTGATTTGGATACGCTGGTGCCAAATCCAAACGTTGGCGGCAAATCTGTATTTGGTGGTTATTGCGGTCCGGCTGTAAAACCCATTGCATTAAAAATGTTAACGACGATTGCACAGAATGCTGTTACATCCAAAGTTCCGGTATCGGGTATTGGTGGTATTAGTACATGGAAAGACGCGGTGGAATTTATGTTGCTTGGCGCATCGAATGTACAGGTTTGTACCGCGGTAATGAAACATGGTTTTCGCATTGTGGAAGATATGTGTGAGGGCCTTACTAACTGGATGGATGAAAAAGGTTTTAAAATGCTTGATGATTTTATTGGCAAATCAGTTAGCAACATTACGCATTGGGAAGATCTTGATATAAATTTTCATATTATAGCAAAGATCAATCAGGATAAATGTATTCATTGCGGCCTTTGTTATATAGCTTGTGAAGATACTTCTCACCAATCCATCAACCTGGAATATGGAAAACCTTATAACACCTATACAGTAAAAGAAGAGGAATGCGTGGGTTGTAATCTATGCAAGATCGTTTGCCCTGTGGAAGAATGTATCACTATGGAAGTGCACCGCAAAGGGGAAGAATACCTGAATTGGAAAGAATTTGTACGCAGGGGCCTGCCTTTGAATGATCATTAAGCATCGCAAACAATACTTTTTTCTATCTTTCTGGCTTTATCTTTGCACTTTTCCAGTTTGAAAATAATAAGCCGATAACTATGAACAAATCAGTAAAAAAAGTATTAAAGATTACCGGTATCGTTTTACTGGTATTAATTGCAGCCGCATTTATTATCCCGATCGCATTCAAAAAACAAATCACTGAACTTGTAAAAAAAGAGATCAACAAAAGCCTGACGGCCAAAGTTGATTTTAAAGACGTGAGTCTTTCTTTATTCCGCCATTTTCCCAAAGTTTCTATTAGTTTAAATGAACTTTCTGTAATTGGCACTGATGAATTTGCCAAAGACACTTTGATCGCAACAAAAAATCTAGATGCTTCGGTGAACCTTATGAGTGTTATAAAAGGAGATGATATAAAAGTATCAGGTGTTTACCTTGAATCACCACGCATTCATGCTCTTGTTACCAAAGAAGGAAAAGCTAATTGGGATATTGCTAAAGAAGATACAACTGCTGCTTCTACATCAGACACTTCAGCTTCAGCTTTTAAAATGACATTACAGAAGTATGAAATCAAAGATGGTTATATTTTTTATAAGGACGAGAGCAGTGATATGAGTGCTGAAATATCGGGTCTCAATCATGAAGGCAGTGGCGATTTCACACAAGATGAGTTCATACTGTCAACAGCAACAAAAGCAGATGCGGCCAATTTTACCTATGCAGCCATCCCCTATCTAGCCAATACAAAGACAAGCATCGGCGCTGATATAAAAATTGATAATAAAACAAATACTTACACTTTCAAAACAGATGATATTGAACTGAATAATCTGAAAGTATCTGCAGACGGTTCTTTTCAACTGGTGAATGACAGTACTTATAACATGGATATCAAATTCAAATCGCCATCCAACGATTTCAAAGATATTTTATCACTGATCCCTGCTGTTTATAAAAATGATTTTGACAAAATAAAAACAAGCGGCTCTGCACTTTTCAATGGTTTTGTGAAAGGAACTTATAGCCCGCAGCAAATACCCGCCTATGATGTGAACCTTGAAGTGAAAGATGGATTTTTCCAATATCCCGATCTGCCGAAGCCTGTTAAAAATATTCAACTGGCCATGCATCTCAGCAATATTGATGGCCAAATGGATAATACGGTAGTTGATATTTCGAAAGGACATTTAGAAATGGATAATGAACCATTTGATTTTAAATTATTGTTTAAAAATCCTGAAACCGCTCAATATGTTGATGCAGTGGCGAAGGGAAAACTGGACCTGGCCAATGTTTCCAAATTTGTAAAACTGGAAGGCAATACTAAACTCGGCGGCCTGGTTTGGGCCGATATTTTCGCTAAAGGAAATCTTTCTGCTATACAGGCTCAACAAGGACCATTTAGTGCCGGTGGTTTTTTAGACATTAAAAATCTTTTTTACTCTTCGAATGATTTTCCTCAACCGATCCAGAATGGGAACATGAAAATACAACTGGCCAACAGTGGTGGTATTGCGGATAATACAACGGTCGATATTTCATCAGGCCATATTGAAGTAGGAAAAGATCCATTTGATTTTTCATTGCAACTCCGCAATCCTGTTTCTTCTATTGATTTTGCCGGTAATGCCAAAGGAAGATTTACGTTGGATAACATCAAACAGTTTACGGAATTGGAACCCGGTAGCAGTGTAAGTGGTGTATTGAATGCTGATCTTACTTTTAAAGGAAATAAAACAGCTATTGATAAAAAAGAATATGATAAGATTACTGTGAATGGTACAGCCGGGCTAAATAATTTAAAATACGTATCAAAAGATTACCCGACAGGAATAACTATTTCCAATACACAGGTTACATTCAATCAAAAAAATGTTGCCTTAAATAGCCTTAGCGGAAATTACCTCAATACCAATTTTACTGCAAACGGCGCATTGAACAACCTGATCGGCTATGCTATGCAGGATCAGTCATTGAGTGGCAACCTGAATGTAACGGCAGATAAAATGAACCTGAATGATTGGATGGGAACTGATACAACTGCTGCTGCTTCATCAACCACCACCACTTCATCGGAACCATTCTTGGTTCCGGCCAACATCAATTTTACTATCAATGCCAAAGCGGACCAGGTAAAATATGATAAAGTGGATTACAGGAATATCAATGGTGTATTATTTTTGAATGACGAGACGGTAAAACTCCAGAATGTAAAGACGGAAGCTTTGGATGGCACTATCGCTTTTAATGGCTCATACTCTACCAAAACAAACAAGAAAGAGCCACATATCGCTTTAAGTTATGATGTAAAAGATATAGATGTTCAAAAAGCATTTTTCTCATTTAATACGATTCAAAAGCTGATGCCTATTGGTCAGTTCCTTGATGGCAAACTAAATTCGCAATTGACAATGATCGGCAGTCTGAATGGCGACATGATGCCTGATTTCAGTAGCCTGACCGGTAACGGTAATTTTTTATTGCTGGAAGGAGTTTTGAAGAAATTCGCACCGCTTGAAAAATTAGCCAGCACATTACAGATCGATGAATTAAAATCAATCACGATAAAAGACATTAAAAATCATATCGAATTCGCCAATGGCAAAGTATTGGTAAAGCCATTTGATATTAAAATAAAAGATATAGAACTACAGATCGGCGGGATGCACGGCTTTGATCAATCTATAGATTATGTGGTTGCTATGAAAGTGCCGAGAAAATACCTGGGCACACAGGGAAATAATCTTGTCAACAACCTGGCGACACAAGCCAGCAACAAAGGCATCCC
>CAMLEX010000342.1 GCA_946479055.1 uncultured Bacteroidota bacterium
GGCGATCCGGCTACTACCAAATATACTACCGCAACACCTCCTGTATTTGCATACCCAACGCCAGGAACTTATAATGTAACACTAACAGTTACCAATGGTCCATGTTCCTATACAGTGACCAATCCTGTTATCATAGCGAATGAATTGGCTGATTTCTCTATCAATAAAAACCCGGTATGCAAAAATGAAAGTTTTACGCTAACTGCAATAAACAGTACTGCTGCTTTAATTAAAGATTATGACTGGACTATTGGAACAAATATTTCTGGTGGCTCAAGATCAATAAACCATAGTTTACCGGCTGCAGGAGACTATGATGTAAGTTTGACCATTACTGATATTAATGGATGTAAGAATACAAAAACAGTTGCTGATTATATTAAGGTAAATGAATCAGTTGCAGGATTTGCTCCTGCTACCGGTGGCTGTCAGAATAAAATTGTAACTTTTAATGACCTGTCCAGTACTACTACAAACCTGGTCAACTGGGATTGGGATTTTGGTGATGGAACAAAACAGACTTTTACTGCTCCACCATTTAGCCATACGTATGCACAAACGGGCAGATATAGAGTGATATTAAAAATAACTGATGCAGCAGGATGTACCGACAACGATACCGTTTTTAATTTCCGTGTAACTAATCCCGTGGCTGGTTTTCGTGCAGATACCTTTTACTGTCCGGGGGCTCCCCTTCAATTCGTAGATACATCTTCTGGTGCAGGATTAACTTATCACTGGGATTTTGGTGATGGGAATATATCAACATTGCAAAACCCTAAAAACAGTTACCCTTTAGGAGATGCCAGTTATTCTGTTAAATTAAAGATCAGGGATATTTCTGGTTGTGAAGATTCAGTTACTAAAACTGATTACATTAAAATAAGAAGCCCTAAAGCAGCCTTTGATATCAAGGATACAACAACAATTTGTCCACCTCTGCGAACTACTTTTACGTTCAAAGGATCAGATTATAAATCGTTTCGTTGGGAATTTGGTGACGGCGGTAGTACAACTTCACAAAACCCAATCTACTTCTACAGCGAATATGGTCATTTCACGCCAAAACTTTACCTGACAGGACCAGGTGGTTGTATTGATTCAGCCCAGGCTTCTGTTTCAGTTTATGATCCATTCGCGGTTACGAAAATAAATTATGTGTTACCGGCAGGGCCAATCTGTAATTCTTTAAACCTTGATTTTAACATAGTAATTCCCCCTGCGTATAAGTTTATCTTTTATTTTGGTGATGGTTCTGCGGATTCTTCAGGGCGCACCACTTTAAGTCATTTCTATTCCCGCCCGGGTTTTAATACTCCAAGATTACTCATTCTTGATACAATTTCAGGATGCCAGGAGGCAATAAACGGATCGAAAAGAATTGATATTTTAGGCGCCATCCCGTTATTTAGTAAAGACAAAAAAGAATTTTGTGATCAGGGTGTCGTTACTTTTAATGCCAGCAAATTTACAATTAAAAATGACCCTATCATTTCAACGGTGTGGACTTTTGGAGATGGCGCTACTTCTACGGATTTTAACCCTTCGCACAATTTTACCCAGCCAGGAACTCACATTGTAAAACTGGAGGTAACCACCAAAAACAATTGCCGGAGTTCTTTTTCTGACACAATACGGGTTTACAGAACTCCCGCAGCGACTATTCAAAGCAGGGATACTATCTGCCTGAATATTGCTGAACCTTTTGGAGGTGTATTGTTAAATGCAGATACACTAACGCAATGGCATTGGAACTTTGGAAATGGACAAACATCTACTGAGCAAAATACTAATATTACTTATGGCACTTCAGGAGATTACAACATTACACTAACTACTACCAACAAGATTGGTTGTAATACTACGGCAACAAAAAGTATTTATGTATCTCCTTTACCTACTGCTACACCAATACAAGATCCAACCACTATAATTTCCGGCGGAGGTACAAATATTTTAATGAATTATACAGGAAACATAGTTTCTTATAACTGGTTACCCACTACCCGTCTAAGTTGTACCAACTGCCCATCGCCTTATGCAAATCCTCAATACACTACTAAATACACAGTGCAGTTACAAGACAGTTATGGCTGTAGAAATTCCGGAGATGTAAATGTTGTAGTGGTGTGTGGCAAACAAAACTTTTTTATACCTAATACTTTTTCTCCTAATAGTGATGGACGTAATGAGGTTTTTTATCCAAAAGGAACTGGCCTGTTCCGGATAAAATCTATGAGAATATTTAACAGGTGGGGCGAGGTGGTTTTTGAGAAAAATGATTTCGCACCCAATGATCCATCTGCAGGCTGGAACGGTACGTATAAAGGAAAAGCTGCCAGCCCGGACGCATATATCTATACCATGGAAATATTATGTGATAATAATGCGGTGATCCCGGTCAAAGGAAATGTAACCTTATTAAGATAGAACTGTGATGGTAAAAAGTAAAATAAATATTAAGACTAAACTGACAATTCTATTCTTCAGTATACAAACAATACTGCATGCGCAGGATATTCACTTTTCTCAATTTTTTGAAACACCCCTTTTAAGAAATCCGGCATTGGCAGGAATCTTTACCGGTGACATTCGCTTGCAAATGGTTTATCGTGATCAATGGGGCAGTGTAACAGATGGATATAGAACAGGCTCACTAAACGGTGAATATAAATTGCCGATCGGAAAAGCAGACGATTTTATAACAGTAGGCGGACAGCTGTTATTTGACAGAGCCGGTACAGCGGCATTAACACAAATCAGCGCTTTGCCAGTACTCAATTATCATAAATCATTAAGCAATGAACACAACAGGTATTTATCAGTTGGTTTTATGGGTGGAGTTGTAAACAGAAGTTTTGATCGTTCTAAGGTAATAACGGATGATCCTAATGGCGAAACGACAGCCATTCCCAACTACACTTATCTTGATGGAAGTGTGGGCCTCAGCTACAATTCTAATCTTAGCAAGGATCCGGAAGATAATTTTTACCTGGGCTTAGCTTATCATCATTTTACCAAACCAAAAAATTCTTTTTTTCGTGATCCTTCTATTAAACTAAATCCGAAATGGACAGGGTCGGCCGGGTTTCGTTTTGGAGTAACTGAATTTTCATACGTTACTATCCAGGCGGATTATTCAGTTCAGGAGGAATACAAGGAAGCAGTTGTCGGTGCGATGTATGGTTTAAAAATTGGGCCGGAAGTTGAAAATCCTAATTATACGATCCATGGAGGAGCTTTTATCAGGTGGGATGACGCCTTGATTCCTGTTGTCAAATTGGATTACACTCCTTTCTCTTTTGCTTTTAGTTATGATGTAAATATTTCCAAGCTCAAGCCCTATAGTTACGGCCGTGGCGGTTTTGAATTGTCATTATCTTATATCGGTTTTCTTGACCGGGATAATTCAAGCCTGAATGCAGTAAGATGTCCAAGATATTAATATTCGTTATTTTTTTCGTAAAAAAGTTTGCTGTGTTAGAAAACAGAATCTCCTACTTTTATAAAAAGCGGTTTTATGAGAATAGAAATTGGTCAACAGGCTCCTGATTTCACATTATATGATACTACAAAAACTAAAGTTTCTCTTTCCGATTTAAAAGGCAATAATGTATTGCTTCTTTTCTTTCCCCAGGCATTCTCCAGGGTTTGTACCAAAGAGCTTTGTTCTGTACGTGATAATATAAGTCTTTATAATAATGCGAATGCTACAGTATTGGGTATCTCTGTTGATTCCGTTTTTACCCTTGCCCAATTCAAAGAAGCACAACAATATAATTTTCCATTGCTGAGTGATTTCAACAAAGAGGTTTCGGCTGTATATGGCTCTCTCTATGATACATGGATTTTAGACATGAAAGGTGTATCCAAAAGATCATCATTTGTGATCGATAAGGAGGGTATTGTGAGATATGCCGAAGTGTTGGAACACGCAAATGAGGAACCCAATTTTGCCAATGTTGAAAAGGCTCTGCAAGAATTAAATTAAATATGCGTTAAAAAAACATTTTATACCTACCTAAATTACTGATTATCATGAGTCTTAAATTTCAAGTATAAATACGTTGTGCATTTGAGAAAAACAGTATATTATTGGGAAATAAAAGTAATTTTGTTTCGTTGAAAAGAATTTTACCAATATTAATTTTTTTACTGTTTTCCGTGTTGCTTTTACAAGCACAGGATTCCCGTGGCCCTGTACCTAATGCAGGCAAAAAAATAAGCTTTTATCCAAACCCTGCTACTTCTTATATTACTTTTGATATTCCTCCAAAAAGTTTTGAGAAAGGCATGACACTTACTGTCTTTAATTTTTTAGGAAAGAAGATCTCCGAAAAGCAAACAGTAGCTGAAAAAACTGTTGTTTCCCTTACTGATTTTAGCCGCGGTACTTATATCTATCACCTTGTAGACCGGAGCGGAAAAGTAATTGACACTGGCAAATTCCAGGTTTCCAAATAATCTATCTATTCATTTCCTTTTAAATCACCTGTACGATCAGGAACTTGAGATATTGCGTATTATCCATTCCCCAGATGATAGGATGATCTGAAGCTTGTGCCTGGAAAGTTACCTGTCTTATTTTTCTTCTTGCATCTTTTGCGGCCATATCAATGATCTGCAAAAACAATTCAGGATTAACCAGATTAGTACAGGATGATGTTACCAAAAAACCACCAGGTCTTATCAGTTTCATTCCCCGAAGATTGATCTCTTTATAACCTGTAATAGCTTTCTGAATAGTTTCCCTGCTCTTTGTAAATGCAGGCGGGTCAAGCATTACAACATCATATTGTTTTCCTTCCTTCGACCATTGCTTTAACAAATCAAAGGCATTCCCGGTTTCGAACCGGCATTTATTTTCTAACCCGTTTAGTGCAGTATTTCTTGTAGCCTGTTGTACTGCGTTGTCAGAAATATCCAATCCCAAAACTGATTTTGCTCCGTAGTGTGCAGCATGAATTTCGAAAGTACCGGTATATGTAAATGCGCCTAAAACATCTGCGTCCTTTACTATATGTTGAATTGCCCTGCGGTTGTCCCGCTGATCAAGAAAATAACCTGTCTTTTGTCCGTTCTCAATATCAACATGAAATTTTAATCCATTCTCAGTGATTTCGATCTTAGGATCAAACGGAGCAGATAAAAAACCTTTCTGTTGTGGTAATCCTTCCAGTTCCCTGACAGGTACATCATTTCGTTCATAAATTCCTTTGGGCCGAAATACCTGGTTCAATGCATTTACAATAGCTGGCTTCCATATATCAATACCCAATGCAAGAGTTTGGATAACGAAATAATCGTTGAACTTATCAATAATAAGCTGCGGCATGCCGTCAGCTTCACCAAATACAAGCCGGCAATTTTCTGTATAGCCTAATTTTTTCCGGTATTCCCAGCATTCCCTGATGCGGGTAAGAAAAAACGCTTCGTTTATCTCATCATTTTTTTGTCTCGTTAACAGGCGTACTATGATTTGGGATTTAGGATTATAATACCCTTTTCCGACAAATTTTTTATCATGGGTTAAAACTTCAACTGTTTCACCACCAACCATTTCACCTTCAATCTTTTCAACTTCGTTATTAAAGATCCATGGATGGCCATTAGCAATGCGCTGGGCGATCTTTCTTTTCAGATAAACTTTGTTCATAATATAAAGCCTGCAAGGTACAGGAAAAACGGGCCGCAGACGCCCACCAATCCGGAGACTGTCCTACCCGCTATTTATAAGGGCTTCTTGTCACCTGAATTCTGCATCTCCGGCCATTATCAGGTCATTTTGTCCCAAAGCGGCTATTGGCAATATTGTTGACAAGCTTACCTTTGCAAACAATTTATAAAAAATGGCAGAAAAAGACGT
>CAMLEX010000343.1 GCA_946479055.1 uncultured Bacteroidota bacterium
GGCAAGCTCTATGAGATGACAAAGAATGATACACTGAAGCGATTTCAAACCATGCTACTCCCCGTATTTGCTTATGTTATTACCCTGGAAGAGAAGCCGATCCGGGGCAAGGTTTCACATAAAGACCTGGTTAAAATCCTGCGCAAAGGCACCAAAGAAGATTTCAAAAAAGGAATGCTGGCACACCTGCAACCGCATTTCGACCGGCTGAAAAAAAAGAACGCCTGATCACTCCCCAAAAAAAATAATACAGTTTTCGTTGAAAAAATTTGGCGGTATAAAGTTCTTGTGTACATTTGATATGTAGTACATAACTACTAAAAGACTAAAACGATTGCCACATGAAATTTGTCTCCTCTTTATGCCTTGCTGTTCTTTTCATCATACAGCAGGTAAATGCCCAGGATAAGAGAATAGTTACTGGCATAGTAACAGATTCTTCTTCCAATGACCCTATCGACAGGGTAAGCGTTATTATTAAAAACAGTAATACCGGTGTTACTACTAATGCCACCGGAAAGTATACGATAAGTATCAACGTCCCAGGCAATGCAACCCTGGTATTTAGCAGGATTGGGCATATTACAAAAGAAGTGGTAGTGACAGGTGCTGGAGAAATAAATGTTTCACTGTCGGAAAGCATTGCTTCGCTTAGTGATGTAGTGGTGATTGGATATACACAACAATCTACGAAGAAGAATACAGCTTCCATTTCCAAATTAGGGCCAAACGAACTAAAAAATAATCCCAACCCCAATCCTGTGCAGGCATTACAGGGCAAGATAGCTGGTGTATCAGTACCCATTACGCAGGGGCAGCCAGGTATTGGTGCGGTCAATATTATTATCCGCGGTGGAACGAAACCGAATGTCTATGGCTCCGGCCTTGGTAACAATAATGGTAGTGCGGTGGGTGCTTCTGATGGAAGTAACCCGCTGGTAGTTATTGATGGCGTCTTCCGTTCAATGAATGATGTAAATCCCGATGATATAGAATCCATGCAGATCATGAAAGATGCTGCATCAACCGCTATTTATGGTGCCCGGGGTGCCAATGGTGTCATTGTGATAAGAACAAAAAAAGGAAAGCTAAATACCAAAATGACCGTAGCACTTAGTCATCGTACTACATGGGAAACCCAGGCCCGCGATTACAACTATCTTTCAGCTGAAGAATATCTGCGTCTTGCCCGGATCACCGTCGCCAATACAGCCGACCCGATCGATAAGGATAACCTGCTTTACCGTGGTGGTTTCTCTGCAGGTACCCGTGTTTATACAAAGCCCGGTGATTATGGAAAAAATATTTACCTGACTGCTTTGTATGACAACATTATGCAGGTAGAAGGGGAGCAATATGTCAATAATCTGCTGTCGAATGGATGGCGTGTAATGGATGATCCGATTAATCCGGGAACCAAATTGCTCTATGCTGATAATCATTACCAGGATATGCTTTGGAAAACGGGTGTCAGCAATAATGATAACATTACATTAAGCGGAGGTACCGACAAAGCGGATTATAATTTCTCGATGGGCTATACTAACCAGGCTGGAATATTTGTCGGCACTAAATACAAACGCTATAATGCGCTGGGAAATTTTGGATTTCGTGCTTCAAAGAACCTGAAGCTTGACTTCATGATTAATTATCAGAATGTATTGCCCAATTATGTAGATGCTTATCAAAATGATTTGATAAGGGGCACTCGCATCACTCCATTGATCAGGATTTATAAAGATGATGGCAATCCCACTCCCGGTGAATTGTATACCGTAAGAAACCGGTTTCACTCCCTGAAGTATGATGATATGCGCACTGCAACAGAAAGGTTTGTTACCAGAGTTGGCGGCGATCTTGTCATTATAAAAGGCTTGCATTACAAACCATCTTTTTCCTATATGCTGAATGATTATACAGAATTGTTCATGAGGAAAGCAACACCTTCTGATGAAGTTCAACCTTCCATGCAACGGTGGAAAGATGATTATACCAATTACTCACGTCAATTAATGATAGACCAGGTACTACAATATGATTTTAATATGGCGGGCTATCATCATTTCACGGCCCTGGCTGGTATGAATTTTACAAAAAATACCAACCATATAAAAGATATGGGATCACAACGTGCATCGAATGATTATATCTATACCATTGATGAACCAACCACTACCGTGATCAATGGTTCCGTATTCAGCAATGTTGCTGATTTTTCTACAAAATTAGGCGAAACAAGATCTGCCAGTTTCTTTGGCCAGTTCAGTTATGATTATAAGTTGAAGTATATGCTGGGTGGTACGTTAAGAAGAGATGGGTTCTCCAATTTTGCGCCACAAAACAAATATGCGATGTTCCCTTCTCTGTCGGCAGGATGGAATATAGACAAAGAAAATTTTTGGAACAGCAACCTCATCAATGCACTTAAATTGAGAGGAAGCTGGGGTAGCGCAGGCTTAAGTGACCTTAGTATTACTGATACATACGGAAATTATACTTCTGTAACGTATGCACAATTCCCCGGTATATTAAGAGAAAGTCTATCTAATCCCGATCTTCGTTGGGAGTCAACTGAAACAACGGATATTGCCATTGATGCTTCCTTTTTTAATAGCCGCATCAACCTGACTGTGGATTTTTATGATAAGCTCACGAAGGACAGGCTGACAGCCAAACCACTTCCTTCTGAATCGCCGTTTACTTCTATTATTTATAATAATGGAACATTGCGCAACAGGGGTATAGAAATCGAATTGGGAGCTGCTATCATCCAATCAAAATCATTCAGCTGGGATGCAAACTTTTCTTTTGCCTTCAACAGAACAACAATAACCAAACTGCCGGGTAATGGACGGGACAAAAACAGGCAGGGTGGAGGCTTGATCTATGATCCTGCATCAAAAACAGAAGTGGAAGCAGGAGGATTAGCTGAAGGAGAAAGACCCTATGCTGTTTATGCGTACAGGGTGTTGGGTGTTTTTGCAACAGATGCAGAAGCTGCCGAATGGAATTCACGCATCAAGGATAACCTGGCCTCTCCGCAGGGAATCATAGTAGGAAAACATGGCGGCGATTTTATATTCGATGATGTGAATAGTGACGGCGTCATTGATACAAAAGACCAGGTGTTCATGGGATATAGAAATCCTGATAAAATGGGTGGTATCCAAAATACATTCAGCTATAAAGGCTTTTCATTACGGGTAAATGCTGATTATGCCCTGGGTCACCTGATCAGTAATGGAGCATTAGCCCGTTCATTGGGACAAGGAAGGGCATTTAATGAAGGCGCACCATCACAGGCATTAGGGGCAGATGTTTGGAAAAACCAGGGTGATGAAGGAATGAAGTATGCCCGGTTTTCTTTCGCCGATTATGATTTTGGACAACGCAACTATTTACGCAATGCACCGCTGGGAAATAATAACGGTTATAATTCCGACGTATCAGTGATGTATGAAAAAGGTGATTTCCTTGCCCTTCGTGAAATAACATTGTCGTATGATTTTCCTGCACACCTCATAAAGAAGTTTAGTTCAACAGGATTGAATGTATTTGCGAGTGTGTACAATGTCGCCTATCTCACCAACTATACAGGATTAAATCCGGAAACATATTCGGGTTTTGATCCGGGTGGTTATCCACGTCCCCGACAATTTTCAGTAGGCGCTAATCTTCGTTTTTAATTTAATTAATAGCTGTTTTAAATATACAACGTATATGAAAAAGATTTTTTTCACAGTTTCAACCGCATTGTTGCTTGTAATGATTTTTTCAGGCTGTACAAAAATGTTGGAAGTAGACCCTCAATCAAATATTACTGAGGCGGTTTTTTACAGGAACGAAGGAGATTTTGAACCCAATCTTGCCGGTATCTATACAGTAATGCGCAGTCTTGCCAACAACGTAACTTATGGCACAGAGCGTGGCGAAGAATTGATCTCTGCATCCAATTCACGTTTTGGTGTCGCCTGGTCGCATAACTTATCTGCAGCTTCCGGCGCCATCAATTATTCAGAATGGTATCGTGCTATTGGTCATTGCAATTTATTATTGTTAAAGATCAATGACTTTCCGTTTAGCTCTAATCCTGATCTTAAGAAAAGAATATTGGGTGAAACCTATACCTTAAGGGCTTATTTCTATTTTCATTTATTGAGAGTGATCGGCGATGCGCCGCTGATGCTTGAAGCAGTAGTCGATGAAAATGTTCCCTTGCTACCGAGGTCAAAAGATACAGAAGTGATGCAGCAAATTAAGACCGACCTGGATGAAGCTATTGAACAATTTTCTTCTATTGGCCAGTTTTCCAAGACCTCTTATCCATCCAAATACCGGTTTGCATATGGATCTGCGCAGGCTTTGAAAGCGGATGCCTGCTTGTGGACTGCAAAAGTATTGGGCGGAGGCCAGGCCGATTACGAAGCAGCCATCACTGCCTTGAATGAAGTGGCTCAAACAGGATTGACGCTTAACAATGATTTTAAAAATGTAACAGGAAACAGGGCCTCCAATAATAGTGAAGTTTTATTTGCGGCCTATTACCACAGGGATGAAACACCAGGTGGCAATTATTCCAAAAATGCTTTACCCTTTTTATCCCTGGTGCAGGGGGCTACTAATATTGACCAGATACCTTATGCGGTATCGTCTGGTAATGGCCAGGGTGCCTACCAGATCAGTCCGCTTTCCAAATCATTGTTTTCAAATGCGGCAGATAAAAGAATTCCTTATACATGGGTAGTAGAAATGCAGCCGACGGGAGCTAAAATTTCATGGATCAAAAAATATCCCGGCAACAAATACAGTGATGATAGAATACCGGATAATGATATTATCATTTACAGGTTGGCCGATATACTCTTGATGAGAGCCGAAGCTTATGCAGGTACAAATGATTTGGCCAATGCAAAAAATGATCTGGATGCCGTGAGAGAAAGAGCAGGTACAGGAGTCTATACCGGACCAATGGATAAACTTAGCATAGAAAGAGAGATACTGAATGAAAGAGGCCGTGAGTTGTATTTTGAAAATAAACGATGGTTTGATCTCGTTCGTTTTCATATAGCTGGCATTATTGATGTATATGATTACGTTCCCAATTTAAAAGGCAAAACAACACCATTATTCTGGCCATTAAACACCACGGTGTTTGCCAATAACTCAAACATTATTCAAACAGAAGGATACTAAGATAATTTTCAACTATGAGAACAAATTCAAAAATAAGTTTCGCTATTTGTCTTTTCGTTTTTTTGATCAACGACGTTTCATGTGATGATAAAAACAATGAACGCATTTTTCCAAGAGTAGAACCAGCTTCCTCCGTTCTATCTTATGTTTTTCAAAAAGGGACTGAAGGGTATAGTTGTTTTAGAATCCCGGCATTGATAAAAACAAAGGCCGGTACGTTACTGGCATTTGCTGAAGGCAGAAAAAATAATTGCACCGATGAAGGAGATATTGATTTGGTGGTAAAACGTTCAACAGATGACGGCAAGACATGGAGCAAACTCAGTGTTCTCTGGAATGATGGTGTCAACACCTGTGGAAACCCCGCTCCTGTGGTAGATCAGAACACAGGGAAAATTCATTTAGTGATGACATGGAATGATGGCGATGATCATATTGGAGAGATCAATGCAGGCACCAGTAAGAATACAAGAAGAGTTTATGTTACATCTTCTGCTGATGACGGAGTAAAATGGGAAACACCAAAAGAAATTACTTCTTCAGTAAAGTTAGCAAACTGGGGTTGGTATGCAACAGGGCCTTGTCATGGCATACAAAAAAGTAAAGGTGCTTATAAGGATCGTTTGGTTATACCCTGCGATTATATAGAAGTTGGCCCCGGACGAAGAG
>CAMLEX010000344.1 GCA_946479055.1 uncultured Bacteroidota bacterium
CTTTTCATGACCGCATCATTAAGGTAAATGTGTTTCTGAAACTTGACAATGTAGTTCATAACATTAAAGACAAGATCGCTGAGATCAGAATCCATGTACCACGACACGAGTTTTTTGTGAAATCAACCAGTAAATCATTCGAAGAATCCTTTGACGATGCATTTGATTCCATCGTCACTCAAATAAAAAGAAAAAAAGAAAAGCAAGCTGCCTAAAAAACTAAAGACCTCTCCGGAGGTCTTTTTTAGTAATAAGAATAAATCTTTTCTTTTAACGCGAGATATGGCTTTCAATAACACATGTAATTAGATGGGAAGCCGCTTTGGAATGATTTAGCAACTTTCTTTGAATTCGATTTTATAAACAGATACAGTTTACTTTCCTTGCAACAAGCAGCGTGACTATTTTCACTTTATTTACAACTTGCTGAAAACAAATAAAAAATTCCTGTTGCAAAATTTTTGCAATTATCAAATTCCCTTACCTTTGCCTTCCTAAAATTTAGGGGTAGTTCTTTATTGTACAATTTACGAAAGCAATAAACGCCACTTTAGCTCAGCTGGTAGAGCAACTGATTTGTAATCAGTAGGTCGTTGGTTCGATTCCGACAAGTGGCTCAAAAGAACAGGTAGTAAAATGATAACCGGGAATTGATAAAAATGTATTTCCGAAATTCAGTTTCCTACCTGTTTTGGGCAGATGGCCGAGTGGTTAAAGGCGACAGACTGTAAATCTGTTCTCTTCGGGGTACGGAGGTTCGAATCCTTCTCTGCCCACAGTTCTTTGCAAGCCGGAACTTCGTTCCGGTTTCAAGCGGGAGTAGCTCATTTGGTAGAGCGATAGCCTTCCAAGCTATAGGTGGCGAGTTCGAGCCTCGTCTCCCGCTCTTAATGAGATGACAGACAATAGACGACAGCTGACAGCATGCGTACTGTCAACTAACAACGGTCAACTGTCAACTTCGACAAAAGCCGTTGTAGCTCAGTGGTAGAGCACTTCCTTGGTAGGGAAGAGGTCGTGAGTTCGATTCTCACTAACGGCTCAGTGAACAGAACGATGAAGAGTGCGACGCAACAGACGGTGATAGAAATACTGTTGCCCACCACATTAAATAGAAACAAAAATTAGTAACACAACTAAAAACCGATAACAATGTCAAAAGAGACCTTTAAGAGGGACAAACCCCACGTAAACATTGGTACGATTGGTCACGTTGACCATGGTAAGACCACATTGACTGCCGCAATTACAGAAGTTCTTTCTAAAAAAGGCCTGGCGACAGCAAAAAAATATGATGATATTGATGGAGCTCCTGAAGAAAAAGAAAGGGGTATCACTATCAATACAGCCCACGTTGAGTATCAGACTGATACACGTCACTATGCTCACGTTGATTGTCCTGGTCACGCTGACTATGTTAAAAACATGATCACAGGTGCCGCTCAAATGGACGGTGCTATCTTAGTTGTGGCTGCTACTGATGGTCCTATGCCACAAACAAAAGAACACATTCTGCTTGCCCGCCAGGTGGGTGTTCCTACAATGGTGGTTTTTATGAATAAAGTTGACCTTGTTGATGATCCTGAACTGTTGGATCTTGTTGAAATGGAAATCCGTGATGAATTGACAAAACGTGGGTTTGATGGTGACAACACTCCAATCATCAAAGGTTCTGCTACTGGTGCTTTAGCAGGTGATCCAAAATGGGTTGGTGCAATTGATGAATTAATGACTGCTGTGGATGCTTATATTCCTTTGCCTCCTCGTCCGGTTGATCTGCCATTCCTGATGTCTGTAGAAGATGTATTTTCTATCACAGGTCGTGGTACTGTTGCGACAGGCCGTATTGAAAGAGGTCGTATTAAAGTGGGTGAAGCAGTAGAAATCGTAGGTTTGACTGATGCTCCTTTAAATTCTGTTTGTACAGGTGTGGAAATGTTCCGCAAATTATTGGATGAAGGTGAAGCAGGTGATAATGCAGGTCTGCTATTACGCGGTATTGAGAAAACTCAGATCCGTCGCGGTATGGTTATCTGTAAGCCAGGCTCTATCACTCCTCACACTGAGTTTAAATGCGAAGTATACGTATTGAGCAAAGATGAGGGTGGTCGTCATACTCCGTTCTTCCAAAAATATCGTCCTCAGTTCTATTTCCGTACTACTGACGTAACTGGTGAGGTTGAGCTGAACCCAGGTACTGAAATGGTTATGCCTGGTGATAATACATCACTGAAAGTAAAACTGATCCAGCCAATTGCGATGGAAAAAGGTTTGAAATTCGCTATCCGCGAAGGTGGTCGTACAGTAGGTGCTGGTCAGGTAACTGAGATCATTAAGTAAGAAAAAGCTAACGAGCTACGAGCTTTTAGCTACGAGCCGTCAGGCTTTGCAAAAGATTATTATCTTTGCGAAATAAAGTGCTAAAAGCTGTTTCGGTAACACGGAATAGCTTTTAGCTTTCTACGGGCATGGTGCAACGGTAGCATACGGGTCTCCAAAACCTTTGATCTGGGTTCGAATCCTAGTGCCCGTGCGGAGTAATTGAAAATTTGAAAATGTGCTGAATTCTAAAATTTAGTAATTGGCTTGTACCAATCATTTTCAAATTTTCAATTCCGATAATTATCGGAAAATAAACTATTCAAATTAATAGTGATGAATAAAATAGCTAATTATTTAAAAGAGTCATACAAAGAGCTGACAGAAAAAGTGACCTGGCCTAACTGGGAACAACTTCAACAGTCAACTATGATCGTGCTGGTGTCTACATTGGTGCTCACAGCCATTATATCATTGATGGACTTTGCAGCGGGTGGCGCATTGAAGTTTGTATACAACCAACTTTTTAAATAATGGAGACAACTACGACCAATACAGAAAATACACAGCAACAGGAATCAAAATGGTTTGTGCTGCGTGTAGTAAGCGGAAAGGAACGCAAGGTAAAAGAATACCTTGATAAGGAAATTTCACGTGGTGGCTGGAGTGAAGTTGTAAAGCAGGTTTTTCTCCCGGTTGAGAAAGTATATAAGGTAGTGAATGGTAAAAAAGTGATGCGTGAACGTAACTACTATCCCGGATATGTAATGATTGAGGTACTTGAAGGAAAGTTAAGTGATGACCTTCGGGATACTATAAAAAACACGAATAGTGTTATTCATTTTTTAGGAAAAGAAAACCCAATTGCCCTTCGTAAAGCTGAGGTGAATAAGATGCTGGGTAAAATGGATGAAATGGCGGAAGCGGGTGGTATAAGTATGAGTGAGCCATTTATTGTAGGTGAAACGATTAAAATCATTGAAGGACCTTTTAACGATTTTAATGGTGTTATTGAAGAGGTAAATGATGAGAAAAAGAAATTGAAAGTAACAGTGAAAATATTTGGCCGGTCAACACCAGTGGAATTGAATTACATGCAGGTGGAAAAGATCAGTTAACCCTGGCCTTTGAAAAATATTGATATTACATCATACTAAATTGATTAAAGCCATTCCTGATAAGGGATGGCTTTTGTAATCTATCCTGTTTTATTATAACTCTTTAAACAGGTAACATATAAAACGTATAATTTTCCTCTAATGGCTGCGAAATTTAAGTTTCTGCTGCTCTATTTTATAAGTTGGGTCATTTTTTTTGACCTGTTAAGACTTGTATTCCTGGTTTACCACCTTGACAAAACAAAGCAGCTTGATTTCAGCACTATTATTTCTTCCTTCTGGTATGGCTTGCGGATGGATATGTCCGTTGCCGCTTATATCCTGGTTCCTGTATGCTTATTTGTATTGTTAAGTCTTTTTATTCATTTTTTCAGGAGGCTGATAATATACAAGGCATTTACATTCATTATTCTTTTGCTTATAGCTCTTATCTCTTTTTTTGATCTTGAAATATATAAGCAATGGGGTTTTAGAATCGATGCTTCACCACTCAAATTTTTATCTACGCCTAAAGAGGCACTGGCCTCAATTAGTCATTTACCACTTTTGTTTCTTTCTGTTATATTTATCATTTGCTACGGACTGTTTTTTTTCTTTTTCAAGTATATATTAAAAAGAATTTTTTTTCAACAGCAAAACAAGTTGAGACTGATCACAGCCGCATTATTACTGTTGTTCATAGGTTTTCTTATAATTCCTATCAGGGGTGGATTTCAGTTGGCGCCATTAAATCAAAGTAGCGTTTATTTTTCTACAGATAATTATGCAAACCATGCGGCCATCAATGCTTCCTGGAATTTTTTGCATAGCCTGGTTAGTAAGGATTTTTCAGGAAAAAACCCTTACCAGTATCTTTCAGATAAACAGGTAAAAGAAACAATAGATAGTTTATATAGAGGTGTTTCAACCACCGAACAACTAATCAGAGTTACACCTGACACGGCAACGAATATCATTTTTATTATATGGGAAAGCTTTACCGAAAAGGCTATTCATATTTCTATTAATAATAAAGAAGTAACTCCTCAATTTAATCGGCTAAAAAAAGAGGGGATATATTTTAGTAATGTCTATGCAAGCGGCGACAGAACGAATAAAGGCATACCCGCTATTTTGAGTGGTTATCCAGCAATGCCGAATACGACAATTATTCATTCACCGGGAAAAGCTGAAAAACTTCGGGTGCTATCTCAATTATTTAAAGAGAAAGGTTATCAAATTCCTTTCTTTTACGGCGGTGAACCTGAATTTGCTAATATTAAATCATACTTGCTTCATGGCGATTTTGATCCTATCATTGGAAAAAATGATTTTGATTCAAAAGATATGAACTCAAAATGGGGAGCCCATGATGGCGTGGTAATGAACCGTGTGTTTGAAGATCTGAATAAATTAAAGAAACCATTCTTTGCTACCTGGCTTACTTTAACGAGTCATGAACCTTTTGAAACTCCTGTTTCAGCTGTATTTAATGGAAGAGATAACACAACAAAATTTCTGAATTCATTGCATTATACAGACCAGGTAGTGGGTGAGTTTATTGAAAAGTGCAGTAAAGAATCGTGGTGGAATAATACAGTTATGATCATTACCGGCGATCATGGACATCCACTTCCGGAAAGCGGCAACAAAGCAGATGAGTTTCGTACTCCTATGCTTTGGATAGGAGGGGCATTGAATAAAAAAGCTGTTAAAATCGATAAAGTAGTGTCCCAGTTGGATATTGCCGCTATGCTATCAAAACAGGTAGGATTAAATGCTGGTAATTTCCCGTTTAGCAAAAACAGCCTTGACCCATTCACAAAGTCCTGGGCATTTTTTTCTTTCAATAATGGATTTGGTTTTGTTGATTCATTGGGGCGCCTGGTTTTTGATAATGTTGGGAAAATGCCAATAAAGGAGGATGGAAATATTGGTACAAAAGAAATCGAGGCCGGTAAAGCAATGCAGCAATTTGTGTATGATGATTTTATCCGGAAATAAAGCGGCGGCTTATGTTTCAGACGAACTGTAGATAAATTATTTCTGTAAAATCTTCTGAAATCCGCTTCCAGCCCTTATCTTTGCCGCCCCAATTAGTTCTTTAGAAATCCCAACTTAATGGGAATGAGGAATTTGGGAGACTAAGTAGTCCTTGAGATGAAAGGTCGTTAACACCAAAAAAGATTTAAAATGGCAAAAGAAATCAGTGGCTATGTAAAGCTACAGTGCAAGGGCGGCCAGGCCAACCCTGCACCTCCGATCGGTCCTGCATTAGGTTCCAAGGGTGTAAACATCATGGAATTTTGTAAGCAATTCAATGCTCGCACACAGGACAAACAAGGGAAGGTACTTCCCGTATTAATCACAGTATATACTGACAAAAGTTTTGATTTCGTTATCAAAACACCTCCTGCAGCTATTCAGCTG
>CAMLEX010000345.1 GCA_946479055.1 uncultured Bacteroidota bacterium
GTAAAGCCCATGCGTAATGGGGCAGCATACACCACCAATCCTGCCAGCGTGCAGGTGATGAGTTTCTTTAGAAAGGAGATTTTCTCCCTGGAACAATTATTGGTCATTGAATGTTTTCAATTATTTTGTCCTTCGTTAACTCATCGCAACCAGGCAGCTTCTTTTTAAATAAACCAAACATTGTAGTCACAATATAGCGAACAGAAATAGACTTCATTCACAGGGCATTCCGTTGTTTTTTGCGTACAGGCTGAACTTATTCAAAATTTATGATTATATTAATCGCCATGAATAGATCCCTTACAATAAAGTTGACCTGCGCTATCCTGTTATTTCTCTGTCCGCTGACTGTTCGTGCCCAATCTGACCTACCTGTTCTGCAGGCCGGCACTGTTCGTATAAGCGGCGAAGTAACCATCCCGCAAAGCCTTCAAAAAGACAGTGTATGGCTGTGGCTGACCATCTCCCAACCATTTACCGGCGAAGTTAAGCGACATAAAACCCTGCTCGATGGCAATGGACGTTTTTCAATGACCGTAAACACAGAAACCAACCTGAGCTTATGTGCCGTTGGTACCGAAATAAATATGGGCCATTTGGTTACCGTTCCATTAAAAAACGGGCGGGAAAGTAAAATAACCTTCAGTTACAACAAAGATGGAATTATTGATAAAGTAAAGACCAGTGATAATCCCGGATTCACTGAAGAAGAACTTATCCAGAGCATGGGCAAACTAAGCGAATTGTTCAACAATGAACCTGCCAAACCGGAACCCTACTATAATAAATCGTTTAGTGCTTATATCGATCATATAAATAACGCTTTGCAGCGAAGACAAACTGCCGTTCTGAACAAGCCATCCTTTCTATCTGAAAAGATGAAGAAGATCATATTTTCAGATTATTCACTGGCCATGTATTATACATTTGTATTCGAGTACTATAGCGAAATGGTCCGAAACTACAGAAATACGAATGACCATAAAACGCCGGATAGTTCAGAGATCAGGAAGCCTACCCGGGCGTACTTTTCATTCCTTAAAGACCTGGACCTGAATAATCCGCTCCATCTGTATGGCTATTCCTACCCCACCTTTACGCAGGAACTACTGCAGAATAGCACGTTAGATATTCCCCGTATTCAAGACACGCCCATCCCTGCATGGACAAAAAATGTAAAAGCGATCCTGGCACAACTGACCGGATCTGATCAGGGCATGTTCTACGATATGCTGGCAAGCAATGCCTACGCCATGCAATTTGAAACTGAACTAAAGCCATTGACAGCAAAGCAGATTGAAAACATTAAAAACTACTACAAAGGAGGCGATCTTGAGAAGATCCTTCTGCGAAAAAACCAGGAAATAACGCAGCTGGCTCAGTTAAAAGAGGCTGTGGTTGTGAACAATACGCCCGATGTATCTCCCGAAGAATTAATGAGCACTATTGTTTCCAGGTATAAAGGGAAAACCGTTATTGTTGACTTTTGGGCTACGTGGTGTGCGCCTTGCCTTGATGCGATGAAAGAATCCAGGGACTTAAAAAAGCAGCTCGCCGGTAAGGATGCTGTATTTGTTTATATCAGTGGCCCTTCTTCCCCCAGGAAATTATGGGAAAGGCATATACAGGGAATTGGAGGAGAACAGTACTACCTGAATGCAAAAGAGTATCGGTATCTGATGGAGCAGTACAAACTTAGCGGTATACCCAGTTACCTGATATTTGATAAGAAAGGGGGGTTAAAGGAGCAATTTACAGCATACCCCGGGAATGAAGAGATGGGAAAGCGGATTGAAGCGGCGTTGTAACAAGCGGTTAATTTTAACTGAAAATCTTAAAAGGTACTGTTATGGAAATATTAGAAGCGGCTGATGCATTTGACAAATCCGCAAAAATATACCAGGATAAATTTATGGATGTCAGTTTATTTGCTGATACATTTAATTTCTTCTGCGATAACATACCCACCGATCATGCATCTATTCTGGATATTGCCTGCGGGCCGGGAAATATCACCCGGTACTTACTGGATAGAAAACCGGATTACGATATTTTGGGTATTGACCTTGCTCCCAATATGCTCAGCCTGGCGCAGGCTAATAATCCTACGGCCACCTTTCAGCTGATGGATTGCCGTGAAATTGGCCAGCTGGAAAAGCGATTTGATGGGATCATGTGTGGTTTCTGCCTGCCGTATTTAACACGCCAGGAGGCCGTTGAATTGATTGCAGATGCAGCCGGATTGTTAAAACCAGGCGGCGTGTTTTACCTGAGCACTATGGAAGAGGATGAACTTACCAAATCAAGGTTTCAAATATCAAGTACAGGTGACCAGGTGTATGTAAATTATCACCGGGGGGATTATTTAACGAACGCCATGCGGGAGAATAATTTTGAGGTGATGGATTTAAAGCGTTTTAGTTCTCCGGATAAGAATGGGGTTATTATTACTGATCTTGTTGTGATTGGGAAATTGGTATGATTGACTGATATTAAAGCCGGTGGCGTTCCGCTGGCAATTCTAACTTCCAGTTCAACAACTCAGATGGGTCTGTTATTAGTTATATTTTTTCAATAATTTATCATTCAATTCTCCATCAGGGTATAGGCCAATAAGTTTTGTAACGAGTTTCTTAGTCTCCTCATTGTAATTTAAATGCAAAAGATTGTTAGCTAAATAATAATATTTTGACGCTTTTGGAAGCTCTTCTAAAGCAAAGTCAAATTTTTCTTTATCAAACTCCTTATAGGTAATCAATGTATTTTTTAATTTACTAAACATAAAGGTTAAGTACAATTCAAGAAACTCATTATATTCCTGACTTATTGCAGTAGCATAATCAACGTTTTCTTTATTAAATTCAACAACATTGTTTATCTTTTCCGGAATTTTACTGCTAAACATTATTGCTGTTTCCTCTTTATGATCTAATAGTAAATATCTTAGAAACTCCTTTTTCCCTCCAAATTCGATTTCTGATTTTGCATATTTAAACAAAAATGGGCTTATATATTGCCGCTCTTTATCTAATTCAGATAACAACTCATTTATTTTATTATTCAAATTTCCAATTGCATTATCGATGTTTTTGATATCCTTTAATGTTACATCAGATCTCGAATCTAATACTTCATCAAGACCCTGATCTAATACAAATGTAGTTTGATAATATTCTGAGTTATATGGGTTCTCATTTAAGAATTTGATCAGTGTTTTACCATAACGTTTCGTCTTTGTCAATTCAACTATTGTTTCAGTTCCTGGTTCTATCAGGTATGTAGTTATTGGGTAATCATAGAATTTCTGGCAATATCCCATATAGTACTTATCGGTTAAGTTTTCAAATAATACATCGTTTCTTAGATCAAGAAATTTCCGCTCCGGTGTTAGAAAAATAATGAATGGTTTATCGACTTTATCAAAGTTATATTCAAATGTTTTATCCGATGTTAGTTTTTGAAAGTCTTCTACGGTGGAATATGGAGAATGGAATGTAAAAGTGGCAAAGTATACTGTATCTGTAGGCCAATTATGCACTTTACCTTTAATGGTGGTTTTCTTTTGATTTAGCTTGTTCTTAAATGGTGTTTTTATAGATTGTTGATTACAGCCTGGCGTGAATAAAAGAAATATTGAGAGAATGTATTTCATCATAATATCAGAATAATTAGTAAAATTAGATTATTGAAAACAGGAGGCTGATTTATTTACAAGAATATATAAAAAGAATTCCTTGTAAAATAAATGGGACGAAACGATTCAATTTTGTGATGAATACATAAATAATTACTTAGTTAAATATGGATTTTGTTTTTAAAATCAATGTTTGTGTTCTTCATCCACTTCAAAATTTTCGGTCTTATTCTGGCCATATAAAGAATCGACCATCTAAAAAGCATTTTCTGGTTCTCCGGAAAATGATGATTTGCCTATTACGGATCAGGTAGTGATGGGGAAATTGGTATGATGGCTTGATATTGACCATAACGATAAAACTGTGATATAAAAGAGAGCTGCCGTAAATGGTAGCTCTCTTTTTTTATGGTGTTCTCTGAAACTTAAACAGAATCTAAATTAACAGTTACTCAACATTTTCAGTACTTACCTGTTGAATAGGAAAAAATAATCTATTTGTTAACTCAAATATGTTTGCACGCCTTTGTAGTTCAAGAATTTTATTCATCATAAAAAACCACCATTTCAATGAAAAAACCAAAACGAGAAGTAAGGATTCCTTTTGAGATTAACCCCATGGCCCCGGAGATTCAATCCTACTTTGCAACAGTAATCAGTCTTTTAAAAGTGCATCTTCCTCACCTCTCAGATGACTTAATAAATGCCCTTCTGAGCAAATGTGAAGTGTTTACATTCAAAAAGAACGACATTATAGTAGATTATGGTGAAACCTGCCGGTATTGCTATTTTGCCGTTAAAGGGTTGGTTCTTATTAAATTCCTGAAAGACGGAATTGAGAAAGTAAAATGCGCGTTAATTGAGAATGACGTGATGGTTTCAGTAAAGAGCTTTAATCACCAGATACCAAGCACTGATAAACTTATTGCAAGAGAGGATACCATTACGGTAGCCATCACCTGGGAAAATCTTGAAGCCATTTACGCAGAATTTATTGAATTTGAAAGAGTAGGCAGGAAACTCACTCACCATTATTATGAGCAAACGGAAGAAAGAGCAACCTGGGTGCATTATAGTGCAGAAGAACGATATGAAATGCTTTTAAATCAATACTCATGGGTGGATCGTGTAACTGACGCAGAACTTGCGTCTTATCTTGGTATCACCAACGTTCATTTGAGCAGGATAAAAAGCAAGGGTCGAAAAACGACTAGATACTGTTAACCTATGTTAACGGTTTTTAAAAAAGGGGCTCCTAATTTTGACGATCAATTATTCACCCTGCTTCATGAAGTATTCAACTTATGCAAGCAGGAACATTTCTTCATCAAAAACCTAGGTTATGCCCGAACAAAAAGGACCCCTTTATTTCAGCGGCAAGCTCGGTAATATTGTTGGCTATTCCAGAAATGGGAAACACTATTACCGCAGCCTGCCTCTAACCATGTAAAGATCAGAATTAACCCTGCTTCATGCAGCATCCAACTGAAGCATGTTCAGTATTTCTTCACACCAAAACAATTTAAAAATGAAATCACACTACTGGGAGAATGATCACATCATTGAATTTTTCGAAGAGATAATAGCCAGGCAAATGTACCAGATACTGCCGGGAGGCAGGCGATGGATAAAATTGCCTGAATTAGAAAAGCTATTGGATCTAACCAAAGAAGAAATCTTCGATCTGGTGGAAAAAGGAACTTTTATGTTCACAACGCTTGGTGATAAATTTATGTTTGATTACAAAGAAATATGTGAGCTACTTGAAAACAACAAGTTTGAAGTTGCGCCCATTGATCTGAGAAGAGAATATGAGGATAAGGAAAAAGAGGATGAGGCTACACGTGCATAACAAAAAAAGCCCTCCCGTGTATACGGGAGGGCTATGGTTCTATCCTGAATTGTTGCAACTTTCCTCAGGACAGGTAGCAAAAAGGTGTATGCCCTACTCCTTTTTCACGGCAGCCTGGCTTACACCTGTCATGATGCTGCCTGCTACTGCTACTACCCCGGCTATTTCTCCTATCAAAGTAGAGACTTCTACCGGTAACCCGATCACTGCCGCTGCGAGCGCAGTGAGGATGAGCCCTATGTTGCGCACCTTTTTAAAGAAAGGTGGTGCAGGAGCTACTAATGGTTGTAAAATTTCCATTAATACTCAATTTAAAAGGTGAAAAAATAAC
>CAMLEX010000346.1 GCA_946479055.1 uncultured Bacteroidota bacterium
TGCTTTGAAACGAGCAACTTTTCTGGCTTTGATTTTAATTACTTCACCAGTTTGCGGATTACGGCCGTTGCGGGCAGCTCTTTTTGATACGGAGAAAGTACCAAAACCAACCAATGTAACTTTACCGCCGCCTTTCAATGTTTTAGTAACAGCTTCAATAAAAGAATCGAGAGCAGCATTTGCCTGAGTTTTGGTTATCTCTGCATCATCTGCAAGTTTTGCGATTAATTCTGCTTTGTTCATAATCTTATTTTTTAATGATTTAGTAACTGGGCAAATTTATACGGTTTTGAATAGCGGCAAAAAAAATCTTTACTTTTTTCATTCATTTCCTATTTAGCCCGAATCCGCACGGGACAAGGTTTTTGAAGGATTTTGGCAATGGTATTTTTACAAAGTAGGATTACCTGATCCGCTAAAACCCTTGACTGTACTGTGTTTCACAACAGTCTTCTGAAATGCAGGCGGGAAGTGGATTTGAAAGGAATATACAATTGTTTTTGAATCTGTAAAATAAATTAATAATCTTTTGCACACTCAATTCACAACCTGTAAAACTGAGCGGAAAGCGATGAATTGATCCCCCCATCTGGCTATTACTTTTTTTCTCATCTCTTCAGCAAAGTCTTCAATATATCGGTTATAAAGAGCTTTGCTGGTAGTATGATATTGTATAGCATAAGTAGGTCCTTGTGTTTCGTCTACTTCTATTAATCGCAAAATAGCGGCATGGGTAAAGCACCCAGTAGCTACAATTTCCGGGATATGTTCCTCTCTCAGCCAGTTCAACCATTGCTTCGCAATGGAGTGACTCACCTGGGTTGTTACATTATAAATAATGCCTCCGCTTTCTAAAGAGGAATCAGAAAAATCTTCCATAGTTAAACTTCTTGTTTATGAATTGAAGTCTTTATATAATTTCATAAATCAGTTCTGGTCGTATGAACAGGAATCAGCGTTCTATTTCTAGATAAACAGGACAATGATCAGAATGTTTTACATCCGGGTATATTTCGGCACCTTTTAAATTCTTTTTCAACGGTTCTGTTACATTTATGTAATCAATGCGCCAACCTTTGTTATTCAATCGTACGGTTGGAAAACGCTGGCTCCACCAGCTATACCGGTGTGGTTCTGTATGAAATTCACGGAATGTATCAATCCAGCCATTGTTTAAAAACTTTGTCATCCATTCTCTTTCTTCGGGTAAAAATCCGGATGATTTTTTATTTCCCTTTGGATCATGAATATCTATTTCCTTGTGTGCAATGTTATAGTCTCCGCATACAATCAATTTGGGATATTTCTTTTTCAGGTTGTTCAGGTAAGCATTAAACTCATCCAGCCAAACATATTTGAAACTTTGTCGTTCATCGCCACTGGTACCGGAAGGAAAATAGGCATTGATCAACCGTATATCACCAAAATCGAGTTGAATAACACGGCCTTCATCATCACTTACTTTATGTCCCGTTCCATATTCTACATGATCCGGTTTTATTTTAGTAAATACAGCTACGCCGCTGTATCCTTTTTTTTGAGCGCTGAACCAATAGTCTTCATAACCGAGATCATTAAAGAGTTTATGATCCACATTATCTTTTGCAGCTTTTGTTTCCTGAATACAGATGACATCGGCAGGATTGGTTTTTACCCATTCTATAAATCCTTTGTTGATAGCAGAACGAATACCATTCAGGTTATAACTGATAATGCGCATTGGTTATTTCTTTTAGGGTTTCAAAGTACTGTATAATTTTATTCCTGTCAAAAAGAAACAGGGTTGAAAAAGAACAATGGTTGAATTGAAATGTTTTATTTTAGTTCATACAAACACAACTTATAGTAATGACTACTTTAAAAAGAATAATTCCGGCGAAAGAGCATGTTTTTCTTGAGGGGCCCAAAAGCCGCGGATACGAACTGAGGTTTGCATTTAAAGTGTTTAAACAATTTATTAAGGGATTTCGTACGCTGCATTTTGTAGGTCCTTGTATTACGGTGTTTGGTTCAGCCCGGTTCAAAGAAGATCATCCTTACTATCAGCAGGCTGTGGAGTTTGGTAAACGGATTGCTCAAATAGGTTTCACAACGATGACAGGAGGGGGACCCGGAATAATGGAAGCTGCTAATAAAGGCGCATTTGAAAATGGAGGACAATCGGTTGGGTGTAATATTCAATTGCCTTTTGAACAGGAAAGTAACCGATACCTTCATAAATCCGTGACCTTTGAACATTTTTTTGTGCGTAAGGTATTGCTCATAAAATATTCCTATGCTTTTATTATTATGCCGGGAGGTTTCGGTACTATGGATGAATTTTTTGAAACACTCACATTGATGCAAACCAAAACACTGGTACAGTTCCCTATTGTATTATTTGGAAAGGAATACTATAAAGAGTTAATGGAAGCTATGAACGATATGGCGCTTAAGGGAACAATATCAAAAGAAGATATGAACCTGGTACTGTTGACTGATGATTTTAATGAAGCAATGGATCATATTGGTCACTATATCACTACTAATTACAAGGTAAAGCCACGAAAAAGAAGTTGGGCTTTTTTTGAAAAAAGATGAGTTCCGGAGAAGCCAAAAACCCCTGTCAGTTTAATGATTTTCGTGTAGGTTTGCGCCGCTGATTTTAATATGATTTTTAAACTTTGATATATATATATGAAAATAAATACGATCATATTTGACCTGGGAGGTGTATTAATAGATTGGAACCCCCGATATGTTTTTGATGACAACTATTTTGATACAGCAGAAAAAAGAGATTATTTCTTTAATAATATTTGTACTAACGACTGGAATGAAGAACAGGATGCAGGGCGGTCAATTGTTGAAGCAACTCAAATTCTTGTTCAGCAATTTCCCGACTGGGAGCAACCGATCCGAGATTATTATGGCCGCTGGACAGACATGCTGAAAGCATCGATACCAGAAACGGTTGAGTTATTCCGTGAATTGAAAAAAAGCGAACGTTATAAAATTTATGCATTGACCAACTGGCAGGCTGGGCTTTTTGATATTGCCTTAGTGCGTTATAATTTTCTGCATTGGTTTGATGGCCGGGTAGTAAGCGGGGAAGAAAAAACAAGAAAGCCATTCCCGGAATTTTATCAAAGATTATTAAACCGTTATAACGTAAATCCGACAGAAGCCCTATTTATAGATGATAATTTAAGAAATGTAAAGGCGGCAGAAACATTAGGGATCACTTCCATACATTTTCAATCTCCTTCGCAACTGAAAGAAGAAATAAAGAGACATAATCTATTGTAAAGTCTTAAGTGCAGAAAAATACCAGGTATTAAATCTTTGAGTTATACCTGGTATTTTAAGTGAAGAGCTATTCTCTGTTGTTAAAGGTGGTACTGATTATTCCATTACTGGTCGCAACCATCTTTCCATTTCTTCCACATCCATTCCTTTTCGTTTTACATAATCATCAAACTGGTCACGTTGTATTTTACCTACTCCAAAATACTGGCTTTGCGGGTGACTGAAATACCAGCCGCATACAGATGCAGCCGGATACATAGCTAATGATTCAGTAAGATGAATACCGGTTGCTTCTTCGCCACCGAGCAATTGAAAGAGCTTATATTTTTCTGTATGATCAGGACATGCAGGATAACCGGGAGCAGGACGAATACCTTTATATTCTTCTTTTATCAATTGTTCATTGGTAAGATCCTCTTCTTTTTCATAGCCCCAATATTCTTTTCTCACTTTTTCATGAAGCAATTCTGCAAACGCTTCAGCAAAGCGATCTGTCAGGGCTTGCATCATGATCTTATTATAATCATCTAATGCTGCTTCAAATCTTTTGATATGCGGTTCTATTCCCTGCATAGTAACGGAGAATGCTCCAATATGATCTTGCTTTCCTGTTTCTGCCGGTGCAATAAAATCTGATAAGGATAAGTTAGGTTGATTGGCTGCTTTTTTAATTTGCTGACGCAATGACTCCAATCTGACTTCCGACTTCTGACTTCTGACCTCAATGGTATCCGCCGCTACAGCATTCGCTTCCCAAAAACCAATCACTCCTTTTGGTGTCAGCCATTTTTCGGCAACTATTTTATCTACTAACAGATTAGCATCGTTGTATAATTTGGTAGCTTCTTTACCAACTATCTCATCACTTAATATTTGAGGAAATTTGCCATGCATTTCCCAGGCAATAAAGAAAGGTTGCCAGTCAATATACTTTCTTATTTCTGCCAGGTCATAACCATTAAAAACCTTTGTGCCGGTAAATGATGGAGCTGGTGGCGTATATCCTGACCAGTCAATTTTTGCAGGATTTTTTTGTGCCTCAGCAAAAGACAGGTATTCTTTAGTTGTTTTTTTATTGGCAAAATCTTCTTTCAGTTTGGTATATTCCTTACTGATCGTATTTAAGAAACCGGGTTTTTGTTCGTTGTTTAATAAAGAACCGGCAACTGTTACACTTCTGGATGCATCGAGTACATGCACTACACCATTATCATATTGCGGAGCGATCTTGACGGCCGTATGCATTCTTGATGTAGTAGCCCCGCCAATTAATAAAGGTTGTTTCATTCCTCGTCTTTTCATTTCATGAGCCACATGCACCATTTCATCCAATGAAGGAGTGATCAAACCACTTAAACCGATAATGTCAGCATTTTCTTTTATGGCTGTATCTAATATTTTATCGGTAGGTACCATTACACCGAGGTCAACAATATCATATCCATTACAACCCAGCACAACGCCTACAATATTTTTACCAATATCATG
The DNA here is from genome assembly GCA_946479055.1 of uncultured Bacteroidota bacterium. Next base: position 4,777 of record CAMLEX010000346.1, read on the forward strand.
AACATCACCTTTTACAGTGGCTAATAAAATTTTTGCAGCACCGGCTCCTTCTTCATTTACTGTTCCTGCGGCAATATGTGCCAGGCGGCGTTCTTCTTTTTCCGCTTCTATGTAAGGCGTTAAAACAGCTACGCTTTTTTTCATAACTCTGGCACTCTTTACTACCTGTGGTAAAAACATTTTGCCAGCGCCAAACAGATCTCCTACCACATTCATTCCATCCATCAACGGCCCTTCAATTACATCTAATGGTTTAGGATATTTCAATCTGGCTTCTTCAGTATCTGTATCGATATAATCGGTAATGCCATTGACCAGAGAATGCTTCAAACGTTCTTCAACAGAAGTGGTTCGCCAGGTTTCATCTTTTACTGTTTCTTTTCCCTTGGCCTTTACTGTTTCAGCAAACGCGATGAGTTTTTCGGTGGCTTCATTATTATTATTGTTCCGGTTGAGGATTACATCTTCACACATTTCTCTCAACTGCGGTTCTATTTCATCGTAGATCACCAACTGTCCTGCATTTACAATGCCCATGTCCATGCCTGCTTTGATAGCATAGTAAAGAAATACAGCATGCATGGCTTCACGTACATGTTCGTTGCCACGAAAGGAAAAAGACATATTACTTACACCACCACTTACTTTGGTCAATGGCATCAGGCGTTTTATTTCTTTCGTAGCTTCTATGAAATCAACGGCATAATTATTATGTTCTTCCATGCCCGTGGCAATGGCAAAAATATTAGGATCGAAAATGATATCCTGAGGATCGTAACCAACTTTTTCAGTCAAAATCTTATAAGCACGATGGCATATTTCTACTTTTCGTTCTTTGGTATCAGCCTGGCCCTGTTCGTCAAAAGCCATCACAATCACCGATGCACCATAACTCTGGCAAATGATTGCCTGCTCAATAAACTTTTCTTCTCCTTCTTTCATGGAGATGGAGTTCACAATGCATTTCCCTTGTACACATTTCAGACCGGCTTCTATGATCTGGAATTTAGAGCTATCCAGCATGATAGGGATCT
>CAMLEX010000347.1 GCA_946479055.1 uncultured Bacteroidota bacterium
GTTTTCAAGACGAAACGCAGCGTAAGTACTATCCCAGTTATCGCCAAAAAAACCTTTAAAGCCATTATCGTTAAGATGAATATGAAAATCATTCATCTTGTAATAAGACATGAACTTTACATAATTCCTTAAGAAATCCATTGAAAAAAACTTTCGACCGCAATCAAGTACAAATCCCCGCACTGCATACTGCGGATAATCGTAACAACTGCCTTTGGGAATTGCCTTGTGTTCTTTATCCTGTTCCAATATTTGTAACAACGTTCGTGTAGCCCAGAAAGCACCTGCTGCTTCTTTTGCATCAATAGTTATAATATCGGTAACGGTTAAGCCATAACTTTCTTTATGACGGTTGTTATCTTTTGGATGAAGTGTAAAATAAATATCACCATTAACCGGCTTACCGGTTCTTACAGCAAACTGTTGATCAGGGCTGGCTAACTTCAGATCTTCCAGGAATGTTTTTGCCGTTGGCAATAACTCGGCTGCAAAAGATGGATCTATCACTAAAGTTGTTTTGTTCTTCAACATGAAAGTTCCGGTAACGCCATGCCATTCCCTCAATGCAGGAATAACAATTGGAGCCGGGTTAACCAACGATTGTGCAACGCTTGTATTTGCTGCTGCTGCAAAGCAAACTGCCATTAGCAATGCTTGCGGGAAAAATTTCATTTTTGTCATAATTAGAATCGTCGCTAATAATTCTTTTGATGTTTTTTTTACTATTGTTTAATCGCTCCGTGTATAGCAATGGAAACTTGTTTTGTTTCCCCTGCTTTCAGCTTTACTTTAGGCCAACCTACAAAGGCCGTATAATCAAGTGCTTTTAATGCCTGCTTACTTGTTTCTGCAAAAACAGTAACGGTGGCATCAAACTGCGTTGGATTTTTCAACAACAGTGTCATTCCTTTTGCATCCTGTTTTACCAGTTTTGCTTCTACATGATCAAATACATAGATTTTGTTCTTGTCGGTTTGTACGTATATACCCGGCAGCTCCAGCCCCATAAGCATACCATTGGTTTCTGTCCACGAGTTGCGGGTGTTAATGTAATTACCAATGCTTTCTTTCCCTTCTGCATCGCTGGGTTGTATGCGTTCCATACTTGAACCAACAAGGTTATTCGTTGTTATATGATGCGGAGGTATATTTACCGCTTCTGCATGTGCATGCTGAATATCTCTTATCAGATCGGCATACAATTGATTACCTGTTGCCCGGTAGAGTTTAAACAAATAATCACCCGATGCTGTACAGATACCGGGTGCTGCATGTTTGTTTTGAATACTTGCCCAAACGGCACCCGCCATTTTACTTTGCAGTTTTCCAATCTGGCTATTAGATGGAAAAACAGGATCGTAAGAAATCGTCCATGTAGCGCAAAGCGCTGCCTGCACTTCTGCTTTTTGTAACCAGGTTCTATCGTTTGTATAATAGTACAGTGCCATTAATGATTCTAAAAATCCAAAAGCCGATTCAGAATTTGCATCCATCGAAATATCGCCACAATCACCACCGGTGAGTCCCTGCTTTACTACATCTCTAGTGTAATAATAGTTAGCGGCTTCTTTTGCTACTAGCAACCATTGCGGTTGTTTAAAATAACTGGAAGCAATCGCTAAACCTGCAGGCGCAATCGCTCCTGCTGTTGAATTGAACACTGCTATTTCGCCTGTTTCGGGTGCAATAAACTGTCCAAACTCACCATGCTTTTTCCAGGTATTAGTAAAAGCTGTTGCCAGTTTTTTTGCAGCATTTTCCCATTCAGGTTTTATCACGCTGCTATATCCTTGCGTTTTAAACAACAACAAGTGTTTCATTAGCCAAAGCAAGGCATCACTGTTCTTACGTACCATTGCCTGCAGGTCGGGAAACGCAGGATGCATTTCTTCAGGACGCAATTCGCCATTTGCCGTTATGCCTCCATAAAAATATCCGCTCTTTCCCTGTAATTTACTCACAACAAAATCAAGTTCGGCGCTCACACGATTGCGCTCTTTTTCATTATTAAGTGCCAGCATGGGATAACTGTTCATCATCCCGCTCACCCAGCCCAATTGAAAATCCTTATTGTTTTCAGGTGTGTAATAGCTGCCCACCGGAACGGTTACAAAATTGTTGCTGCAAATAGTGGTTGCCAGTTCCAACTGCTTACTCATCGGCAACTGGTTACGTGGTTGGTTGGGGCCAATGAATTCCTTTCGAATCCGCATAAATTTTGTAAGCAGATCAGGAATACTTTTCGCATCAAATACATAGATCCTGAATTTCAGATTCACTTCATCCCCTGCTTTCCAGTCTGGGGCTTTATCACCGCTCTTGTGAAAGTCGCCAAACCCGGGCGCCAGTTTTCGCATAGCCGGTACTGATAGCGAAAAGCTGCAACTGTCCTGCGTTGCATTTTCCGCAATGGTCATTCCATGGTTACCCCATTTCGACTGCTGATCTGTCAATACAATAAATCCTTTTTTTGCAGCAGACGAATAGAAGCACATAGCGGGTGTAGCAGCATTACCTGTTTGTAGTTCCACTTCCGATGCTTTTTCTTGTTCAATTGCCAGGCGTGGATTGTTGGAAATAGTAAGCGGTACTTTCAGATTATAATACATTTCTTTGGGATAAGGCGGATTGTACGATTCACCAATGGAATGATAACGGTTGCCATTATACACAATAGCAGGCACCATTACATAATTATCCCTACTCCACTTACTAAAATCAAAAGAAACGGCCAAGACTGTAGAAAGTGAAATGCCGTCTGTTAATTTAAAACTTGCCGTTACATCAAGTGCCTCCGGATGACCGGCTACCGGTTTGGCATGTAGTTGCATGTTCCAGTTATCGAATGTGAGCTGCGGAGCATTTTTCGCAAGAACAAATTTATTTACAGGATTGATGCCTTCATATTTTCTTACTCCCAACTGAATACTTCCGCTAATAGCTTTTAATGCCTTATTAATTTCATTAAAAGACTGTGCATATACAACCTGTGAAATAAAACTACAGGACAAAACAAGCAATGAAAATTTAGACACTCGTATCATATTTAATTAGCGATTTTTATTTTGATGAAAGTTGCAACTCTGCTAATACAGGTAAATGATCGGACGGATATGGCTCCTGCAAAACACGATGCCTGATAAACCGAAAAGAATCTGATTTTCGATAAGTAATAAAATCAATGGTCTTTTTAGGTTTATCCGAAGGAAACGAATAGGAACAATTATTCATACACGATCTTTTAAACTGTTGATCAAGCAGGTTAATGACGGTACTGCCAGGTTCGTAATTCAAATCGCCGGTCAGCACTGCGGGATATGTTTGAAGATTGATAAGACTGTCAATGGCTTTCATTTGCAGCAGGCGGCTTGCATCACCTGTTTCTGCATCCATGTGCGTACAGGCAAAAAGCATTTTTGTTTTGCTGTTAATGCGCAGGTAAGCAAGTGCCAGCACCCTTCGCTCTGCATGATTGTTGGCCGAGGGCAATTTGTATGTTTTAACTGAATCAAACGGATACTTTGATAAAATAGCAACCCCATACTCTCCCCCATCAAAATCAATTGCTTTACTGAAGTAATAATACATATTCAGTTTTTCGCCAATTACTTTCGCCTGGTTAATCTCCTGACCGGATCGTTTTGTATGCACGTCAACTTCCTGCAGGGCGACCACATCGGGTTGATATTTTTTAATCACCGCTGCAACTGTATCAACATCTACATTAACTGGTTTTGAAGGAGGGGCTGCATGCCGGATGTTATAGGTCATAACACTAAGCTTCAGTTTTTTTTCCTGTGAAAAGATACTCACAGAAAAAAGACAAATCCAACTCAACAACCAAAGAAATCGTTTTGCAATCATAGAGTATTCTTTGTTTATCTTAGTTAATTTTTAAAGAGCTATAACTGCTATTTAGTAATCACTCGTTGTTATATTTTTTCTGCTTTGCCAATTACCGGCACTACCAGTTCCAGTTTCACTTTTTCATTTCCTGAATGCAAAGCCTGCACTTTAAAACTGCTTTGTCCTTTGCTGGTAGTTAATTGTTTTGCTAATGATATTTGCTCCAGCATCTTACGCCCATGGTTGGCAACGAACAATTTTCCGTTTTTGTAAATCACATATTGCCCTGCCGCTATTTTTTTATCAATGATGATTTCTGTACCGTTTTCTATTATAATTTTTAAACCATTAATGATTGAATCTTTAGGCGCATGCACTTTAATAGCAAATTCCATTGCCTGTGTATCGAATTCGTTTTGCAACTGCACCAGCATACCGTCAGCACTGTAAGGCATATCCCTGAAACGATTTTCTTTTACCGGGTAAAGGTTAAATGATCTGGCACCGGTTTGTTGCAGATGAAACTTATAATTCAGGTCCTTCAATTTTTCTTTATGCGCTTTAGTAAACACCCGTGCAACACGGGCATCTTCCCATGCACGCAAAGCCTTGAAGATTGCTTCTTTTTCAGCACTTGCTTCTACTGTTTGCTGGCTAAGTCCCAGCATGTACAATGCATCCCATCCTATTGATTTTGCCTGCAGGTTTTCCGCATCATATAGGCTCCAGTCTATCTGGTAACTCTGTATACCGAAGGTGGCAGGCAAATAACTGCTTTCAAAAACATAACGCATGTCTTTGCCTTCGATACCCCATTTATTAAGTACCGGGCTAAACATATGATCGCCACCACCCACATTGCAAACACTCATATAATGCCAACTGCCTTCACCCACTGCACTACCCATTACCCGCAGGTATTTACCACCATTCTTTTCATAACTGTCAAACAATTTTCTAAAAAAGCGTTTAAACGAATATTGCCCATGCCCCTGATACATGCAGCTTTCCAGTCCATCAAAATCTATATAATCCATTCCACCTTCGGTTAACCATTTTCCGTAATAATCGGCATACACTTCCTGCAGGTTCATATCAGGTGCAAAACCACGGTAACAGTTGGGTTGTAATTTTACAATGGTTGCACCTGCTTTATATGCTGCACGTGTAGTGTTATGGAAACCTCTTTTTACATTCAGAAATGTATAAGGTTTAGTGGTACTGATTCCGTTGTATTCAATTAACTCCTTTCCGATCTTCAACACATTGGTATGATTGCCTTCCCAGCCGCCAAACTCATTGAAGTATGCGGTATCGGCCACTGTAATAATGGTATCGGTTTCCGATAAATCTTTTGTTATGATGGTGCGTTGCATAATAGCCAAACTATCACTTGGCACAGGTGATACATCGCTGTTATTGTTTGGTTGCAAAAATTCGCCGAGTGTATGCAATCCGTACCGGATGCCTTCCTTCTGCATAATGGCGCCGTATTCGGGAACAGAAAGCGGAGCTGATCCATGGAAGTTGATCTTACGTTTGCCCCAACGATCGGCGGGGTTGGGATAATACTCTCCATATCCCTCATCCTGCACAGCTTGTATGTTAAGTTGTTTTGCATAGCTAATCAAACTATCGTGTGCACCCCACCATGCAATATCCGGACGATACGCACCAGGATCTTTGATCCATTTGCCATCAATTTCAGGATGTGGTAAGCCTTCATTCAACACAATCTTTTCAATTGTTTTTAATCCCAACGAATCGGGACAGGAATAGAAAGCGACAGAAGAACCAATAAAATGTGCATTGGTTGGTGCCACTAATTGATAACGTGCCGAATTGGCCTTGCCATCCAACCCTTCAGGATAAAAAGGAAAACGAATCATTTGTTCCTTGCGCCGGTCCCTTGAATGCATGCTAATGGTAGATCCAAACGCAGGCTCCAACGTGGCGCCATTTCC
>CAMLEX010000348.1 GCA_946479055.1 uncultured Bacteroidota bacterium
ATAATAACCTTGGCATTCCTCCTATCTGTTTCATGTGATCAGCTTTTTGCACAAAAGAAATTGACAGAAGCTACTATCTCCTATGATATTGTTATCAATACTAATAATACTACTCCCCAGGCGGCTGACCTGCTTGATGGAGCTGTTAGCATTATTTATTTAAAGGGAAATTCAAGTCGCTCTGAAATGATCAGTTCATTAGGTACACAATCCACTATTGTAGATGGTAAAACGGGCAATGTTACCGTTCTTAAGGATTATGGAGAACAGAAATACATGATCAAAATGACAAAGGCCGATTGGAAAACTTCCAACAAAAAATATGAGGGCAGCACATTTACTTATGAAAATGAGTTTAAAACCATTGCCGGATACAATTGTCAAAAAGCGATTGGTAAACTAGCGGATGGAAGCACGTTCACGGTTTATTTTACCAAAGACCTGGTTCCCGTTAATAAGGATTTTCAATACCTGAATAAAGAGCTTCCCGGACTTGCAATGCAGTATGAAGCTACAATGGGTAAGCAAAAGGTTACTTATACTGTATCCAGCATTAATTTTAATCTTGTTCCTGCTGCAAAATTCGATTTACCTAAATCAGGCTATAGAGTGATGACGTATGAAGAAACTAAAGGGGGTGGTAATTAAATCAGCGGGTAGCAGCATTTGGATTGAATGTAAGCTTTCCATTTAATGCGATTTTCTTTTTCAAAGGCATAATGTAGGTAGTATGTCCTTTTTGGTAGGTTACAACCGTATTTAGATTGATATATTTATTTTCCTGTGTATTTATTACCTGGCTACCCCGGAAATTATAACCTGATTGTAAAGAAAATGAACCTGTATACGCGGAGGTTTTATTTGAAAGCAAAGATTTGCCTGTTCTTCCTTTTTTGCCCGTGCCCGGTGTTCCCAGCATTGCAAATGATCCAATTGCAGTACCCGCCAGCAAGAATAAGATGGCGAACTTTCTCAATGAAGGAGTCAATATGGAATAGTTAGTTTTCAATTCTGAGCAAATTTAACAAAAAATGAAGCATAAAATTCAACCGCTTATCAATAATTTTAATACTTATTTAACGCATCAAAAGCAAAAATGTTACAAATGACTAAGAAAAAATACTTTTTTTCTTCACAGATGGGGAAAACAAAGTGGTATGATTTTTCATTTAATTAACATAACTTGTTGATAGTAACAGCGTACTACTTTGAAATTTCTATTTGACTGTGCCAGGCTTATTTCAATTAAATTGCCGGAATTTATGAAAGAAAACCCCTACCAGGAGGACCGTGAGCAGATGCGTGAGTTGATTCGTCAGTATGAAAATCTTAAGACTGGCCGCAGCCACTCTTTCATAGAAGAGGAGGCATTTGAAAAAATTATCAACTATTTTGAAGAGAAAGAAGAATTGCCCAAAGCTTTAGAGGCGTCGGATATTGCCATAGAGCAGTATCCTTATTCTTCTACATTATTAATCAGAAAAGCGGATATTCTGCTGGACGTTCGCCGTTATCGGTCAGCATTGGAAATACTTGACAGGGCTTCCTTGTTTGGCGGCAGCGATATTAATCTGTACATATTAAAAACAGATGCCTACCTGGCTCTTGATGAACAGGAAAACGCAGTTGCCTTATTAGAAGAGGCTTTGACTAAATTTGAAGGGGATGAAAGAATTGAATTACTGTTTGAATTGTCAGATGTATATGACGATTATGAAGAATTTGAAAAAGTATTTGATTGTCTGAAGATGATTCTGGAAGACGACCCGAATAATGAAGAAGCTCTTTACAAAATTTGTTTTTGGACTGATTTTACAGGTAGAAATGAAGAGAGTATCCGACTTCATCTACAGATTATTGATGATTTCCCTTATAATGAATTGGCCTGGTTTAATTTGGCGGCGGCCTACCAGGGATTAAAGTTGTATGAAAAAGCTATTGATGCATATAAATATGCTATTGCCATAGAAGAGAAGTTTGATTATGCATATCGCAATATGGGCGATGCATACATTCGTCTCCGTAAGTATAAACAAGCAATTGAAGCATTGGAAAAGGTTACTGAGTTGTCCAAGCCTGAAGTTGTCATTTACGAGGCTATAGGGCACTGCTATGATAGATTAAAGAATTTTGCGGAAGCCAGGTTTTATTACCGAAAGGCATCTCACCTTAACCAGGAGGATAGCAAAATATTTTATAAGATAGCATGTACTTATTTTAATGAACGGCAATGGGAAAGTTGTATAAAACAGCTTGAACATGCTATAAAGATTCACCGGCCCCAACCTGAATACAATTTATTGATGGGAGAATGTAAAATGGAATTAGGCTTGTTTAAAGATGCGGTGCAGTATTTTTCTAACGTCGTCCGGATTCGTCCACGGAATGTGGCTGGGTGGGATGCATTGATCAGGTGTTTATATAAGGCTGATTTTATCGATGAGGCGTTGGAACAGGTAGATGCAGCCTTACAGGTTACCAATGGTAAACCTATCTTTCTTTTTTATAAAGCGTCAATATTATTTGCAAAAGGAAAAAGTAAAGAGGCTTTATTACAGCTTGAAAAAGCAATGACTCATTCTCCAAAGCTCCTTAAAAAATTTATTGAATTAAATCCTGCAAGTTTGCAAAATCAGCAAATAGTAGATGTGATAGCAAAGTTCAAACGAAACAGGGCTATTTAAAAGATAAAAACAGGCCCTGAGAAGTATCAGAAATTTCTATACCTATTCTTTCCTATTTTTGCCCGCCTGAACGAATGTAGCTTAATAATAATCTCTGCTATCAGGGGTATTCAACAATCGCCGGGTTTTCAAACACGATAGTTTGTCAAATCAAAGTGTGTTAAATTCTGAAATAAAAATTTCATGAGCATGAATTTTAATCTTTCTCAAATGCCGGACCGTAACAAAAGACCACGTACAGCCGGTATTACAATGGTAATGGACAAGGGCCTCAGTATTAATGAAGCGAAAAATTTTCTCAGCGTTTCGTATCCGCATATAGATGTAATAAAATTAGGTTTTGGTACTTCTTACGTTACCCCCAATCTTAGAGAAAAACTTGAATTATATCGTTCTTATGATCTGCCTATTTATTTCGGTGGCACATTGTTTGAAGCCTTTTTGATTCGCAACCAGTTTGATGAGTATATTTCGGTATGTAAAGATTTTGGTATTAATTATATGGAAGTAAGTGATGGGTCTATTACTATCCCTCATGCGGAAAAATGCGGTTATATTGAAAAACTTACAAAGCACGGAGTTGTGCTGAGTGAAGTAGGTAGCAAAGATGCGGCACATATTATACCGCCATACAAATGGATCGAATTAATGAAGGCGGAGTTGAATGCCGGATCAACCTATGTTATTGCCGAAGCAAGAGAAGCGGGTAATGTCGGTATTTATCGCGGTTCAGGGGAAGTGAGAGAAGGTTTGGTGCAGGAAATTCTGACACAGATCCCCGGGGAGAAAATTATTTGGGAAGCTCCTCAGAAAGCGCAACAACTTTATTTTATAGAGTTATTGGGTTGTAATGTAAACCTGGGTAATATAGCCCCGACAGAAGTGATACCGCTTGAAGCAATGCGTATTGGTCTTCGCGGAGATACTTTTGACCTGTACCTTGATAAAAAAGAATCCTGATGAGGCAATTTGGATTAATTGGATATCCCCTGGCACAATCGTTCTCCAAAAAATTTTTTACAGAAAAATTTGAAAGGGAGAATTTGGCCGATTGCAGGTATGATACATTTTCTATCCCTTCAATTGATGATCTGGCTAATATCCTTAAAACTAATCCTGAGCTCTGCGGATTGAATGTAACCATTCCGTATAAAGAACAGGTACTTTCTTTTCTTGATGAAAAAAGCGCCTTAGTAAAAAAGATCAAAGCTTGTAATTGCATCAAAATAAAGAATGGGAAACTAGCCGGGCATAATACAGATGCTCCTGCATTTGAGCAATCATTGAAAGAAAAATTGCAGCCTCATCATACAAAAGCATTGATACTTGGAACAGGGGGCGCGGCCAAAGCTGTTGAGTATTCTTTAAAGCAATTGAATATTTCTTATAAATATGTTTCCCGCAAACCATCAGCAAAAAGCTTTTCTTATGAACAATTAACGGATACGCTGATGCAGGAATATACATTAGTTATCAATACTACACCGCTTGGAATGCATCCTAATATAGTAGAAGCCCCACAAATACCTTACGAAGCATTAACTCCAAAGCATTATTTGTTTGATGTAGTATATAATCCTTCCAAAACTTTATTTCTTCAAAAAGGGGAGAAACAGGGGGCTGCTATTAAAAATGGTTATGAAATGCTGGTATTACAGGCAGAAGAGAGTTGGAGAATATGGAATGATCAATAACAAGCAACAGGCAATGAGTAATCAGCATCCTGTTATCTGAGTCCCCAAGTGCATTTGCTTATTGCAAATTTTTTATCGCCGATTCCGGTACAGAAACTATTTTCCTTTTGGCATAATCAAAACAAACCATTCCTGTTTTAGCTGCAGCTACTAATACATTTTTATCGCCAGAAGTTTTTTCCAGTTTATAATAAATATCAAAACCCAGTTTGCTGAATCCGGTTGCTGTAACAGATGCCATGACTATATCCCCATAGAACAATTCATTTTTAAATTCAATAACTACATCACTCATGATCATGCCCACACCAGCGAATTCCATTTCAGTATAACCAAAATTTTTAAGGAATTGCATTCTTGCCTCGTGAATAATAGACAATACGGCATCATTGCCAACATGATTACCATAGTTAAGATCAGTAATGCGGATAGGGATAGAAGTGAAAAAAGAAAATTGTTCCGGCAGATCGATTTTTATTCTTGCCATTCAATAAGTTTTGCAATAAAATTAATGAAGAAAGTTTGCTTATAACCCGTTGCTGTCATTGAGTGAATTGACAAGGCCAAGAATATCCATAAAGTTGTCAGGAGAAGGCGCTAATGGTGAAGTTGCCATTTTTTCCTGCCATTTTTTTAACTGGTACTTGCAATCTGCGTCCTGTTCTTCGCCAGAAACACAGCAAAGCAGGTTACCCCATTTTTTTGACATCCGTATAATATTACCATCTGGTGTCATCAACATAATATATCTCTCGGAAATGTTGGGGATATGATCAGCATAAGCATAAATCGATTGTGAAAGATCTGCATCAGTACCGTCATTATTATTTTCGTTAGGTGTAATAACTGAAGAACGGATTGCCCTGGCTATTCTTTTTACCGGCCTGTCTAATTTGGCTACCAGGGTTTTGCTTTTTTCAAGCATCTCATCTTCAGTTTGGTTAGCATTGATTCCGGTTGTTTGTGTTTTTCCAGAATCAGTTACTTTAGTTTTATCAGCAATACTACTGTCTTTACGATCTGTCGCCAGCGTTGTACTGTTTTCTTTATTGTCAGTAGTAACAGTAAATCTTATAATGCCATAAGCTACTGCTCCTATAAAAATAGCAGCGGCCGCATAACGTAAAATTGGTGATAATCTCCTTACTGGTGTATTAACGGCTTCAGTCGTTGTGCCTAAACGGGTGGCAACTTTTTCCCACGCTGTTGTCGGAGGGGTAACTTCCATATTATATAGCCTGGAAGAAAAAACGTTTTGGATTTGTTCGTTATCAAGGCCAGCTGTAATTTTTTCCCACGCAGATGCCGGTGGTGCCATTTCTGTATTGTATAGCCGGGAAGGAAATGTGTTTTGGAGATGAGCTTCTTCAAGTGCAGCAGCTATTTTTTCCCAGGCATGTGCTGGTGGAGTAACTTCCTGGTTGTA
>CAMLEX010000349.1 GCA_946479055.1 uncultured Bacteroidota bacterium
GATGATGTGCAATATTTCCATCAATCCTATTATTTTTTTTAATCCACTTTTCTTAATGAGTCTTTCCATTTTAGCGCCAACAATTTGCCGGGTAGAGCCTGTAATGTTTAAACCACGCCCTGCTTTTGCAAACAGGTTAGTCAGTTTTTGGCTTTCTTTCAATGCATAAAAACCTTCCGAAAATGCATCTTTATTAAAATAGGCAACAATGGAAGAGGGTGGCTGATCATTATTGTCACAGATCCATTTATGTGGTAATGCTGAACCAACCAAAACTATGTCGCCCGTGTTAAACTGGTTTATTGTATCACCGATAACTTTTTTACCGGAACCTGATTTAATAAAAACAAGTTCTAATTCGGGATGACAGTGAAGGGGTGAAGTGAATCTTTTCTCATTGTTTTTCATTATAGCTATACAGCTATGCAATGCATGGGTTATATGGGTGTGCAATACCTTCATAAGCCGTTTTTGTTTTCTTAGTAAAATAAGTGTCTTTACTTAGAAATATGTAACTATTCCTTAGTTAAAATTTTACCTGATTTAGACAAAATAGAGGAGATCGTGGTAGGAAAGCCTTTTGATTTCCTGGTACAAAGCAAGCGGGATGCAGAACAGTAAACTATTTCAGCAAGATGGGCGGTACTGAATCTGTCAGAAACTATTATAAAATTTTATTGATTTATGCTAGTTATTTATGAATTAACCATAAACATAAAATTAACTTATTGTTACAAAAACGAAACAAGCTGCACTTATCCTTGGGGAGAAGTAATGGGCCGGAAAAATCTTGCAAAAGATGCAACAATTTTTTCCGGCAATTTGATAAAGGCTATTCATAGTTTCTGCTTATTTACTTCTCTGCACCATTGATTTTTTCACCATAAAACCATTTGCATAATGAGACAACTTCGCTTGTTGACTGCTTTGCTGTTATTCAGTTCAGCGGTATTAGCACAAACCCGGCAAATAACCGGTACTGTCAAAGATTCAAAATCAGCTACGGCTCTTCCTTCTGTGACCATTAAAGTAAAAGGAAAGAACATTCAGACAACTTCCAATTCCGATGGAGGTTTTTCTTTTGGTGTTCCAACAGGAAAAATCCAGTTGGAAATTTCTTCCGTTGGATATGGATTCAAAACGGTAACGGTTGAAAGAGATGAAAGCAATCTCCAATTTTCATTAGACCAGGGTGAACAGGAATTGAGTGAAGTAGTGGTAACAGCTCTAGGCATTACCAAACAAGCACGGAAAGTCGGTTACGCTGTAACAACTGTTAATGGCGATATGTTGAACCAAGCCAGGGAAACCAATGTGGCTAATTCATTAAGTGGCCGCGTAGCGGGGTTGAAAGTGTCTGGTACAAACGGTGGCCCTGGTGGTACCGTAAAACTTCTGTTGAGAGGTTTGCCGAGTATGAATGGCGCCGGATCCCCTTTATTTGTTATCAATGGTATTCCCATGGATAATACACAAAGGGGTAGCTCTGGTGAGTGGGGTGGCGCTGATAATGGGGATGGTATCGGTAATCTGAACCCTGATGATATTGAAAGTATGACGGTATTGAAAGGACAGTCAGCCTCCGCACTCTATGGTTCAAGAGCATCTAATGGAGTAATTCTGATTACAACTAAATCAGGTAAAAAAGGTGATTTCTCAGTTGAATATAATGTGAATGCAATGTTGGAGAAAGCTGTTGACAATACTGACTTTCAATATGAATATGGCCAGGGAGTTGGTGGTATTAAACCCGCTACTGTTTCTGATGCACAGCTATCAGGAAGGATGAGCTGGGGGGCAAAACTAGATGGCAGTCAGGTTATCCAGTTTGATGGAAAGACGTATACTTATTCAGCTCAGAAAGACAATCTCGAAAATTTTTACAGGACAGGGCCTTCTATTACTAATACGGTAGCTCTTTCCAAAGGAGGAGAAAATGGTTCTTTCCGTTTGTCAGTGTCTCACTTAGATAATAAATCAATTATCAGAAACAGTGGTTTAAAAAGGAATACAATCAACCTGAACATTGATCAAAACATTTCGAATAAATTATCTGTAAAATTTGTAGCCAACTATATAGATGAGCAATCAAAGAACCGGCCTCAGTTGAGCGATGGGCCACTGAATGCAAATAATGGATTGTTCCTGGCTACTAATATTGATCAAAATATCCTGGCCCGTGGTTATGATCCTGCTACCGGGTACGAAATTCAGTTCAGTGATGATGAATATGTATCCAATCCCTGGTTTGTAGTAAATCAATATGTAAATAATCTGGGCCGCAAACGTTTGATTACTTCGGGATCGGTAAAGTATAATTTTACAAAATGGTTATACGCACAGGGCAGGGTTGGATATGATTTGGCGCATGACCGCATTTTCTCGGTTACTCCATGGGGAACTGCTTATTCCACCAACAAAGCCGGTGGCCTTAATGATTTGGCTTCACATGAAAGGTTTGAGTTGAATGTAGACGGTTTAATTGGGGCTTCTCATAAAATAACTGATGATATCAGCTTTGATGCAGCGATTGGAGCCAACCTGCGTAAAAATCAGTATGAAAGAGTTGCGGTAGCCGGGGGGCCTTTTATTCTTCCTTATCAATATACACTTAGTAATGTTAAAAATCCCAGAACTAATCCTAATGACAATTATGACTTTTGGAAAACTGAGGTTCACTCCGCATATTACACGCTGGATTTAGCGTACAAAAATTTTCTTACTGTAGGTACAACTGGCAGGTATGATGCTTACTCAACCCTTCCGGTTAATAATAATACCATATTTGTTCCTTCTGTATCCGCCAGCTTTATTTTCTCAGAGCTGGTAAATATTAAAAATATGAATTTTGGTAAGCTAAGGGCTTCTTATGCAACTACCAGTAATGAACTTACTGAAGCTTACCAGACTGCTGTTTATTATTCTTTGGGAAGTCCATTTAATGGCGTACCGGTTGGTAATTTCAGTACCTCATTACCAAGCGGGCTCTTAAAACCTTTTACCACTACTGAGGTTGAAATTGGCGCTGACCTGAGATTTTTCAATAACCGCCTGAATTTTGATATCGCTTATTTTACCAAGGAAACAAAGAATGAGATAATGGGTGCTTCATTCAGTATTGCCACCGGTTATACAAGCGGTTATATTCCACATGGGTCAACTCAAAACAAAGGATTGGAATTGCAAATCAGCGGCACTCCTGTAAAACAAAAGAACTTTACATGGACGGCTACATTGAACCTTACTTCAGTTAAAAACAAAGTACTTGAAACTGATGAAGCAGGCAATAATGTAAACCAGGGATCAAACCGCGCAACCTTAGGAAACGCTATTACCGCTTTTATAAAAGGATACGCAGGCCCGCAGATCTTAGCGTTTGACTATAAACGTGATTCCAAAGGACAAACAGTTGTTGATGGATCAGGTTATCCTATGCGGGGCGATTTGATCAAAATGGGCAGTGTATTGCCAACCCTGTATGGTGGCCTGAACAATGAGTTAACATATAAGGATTTCAGTTTCGCCTTTCTTATTGATTACAATTATGGAAATAAAATCCTTTCCGCTACCAGCTATTATTCCATTTTTCGTGGTTTAAATAAGCTTACCCTTACCGGAAGAGATGGAATAACCACAGGTGTAACCGAAACCGGAAGCACCAATACGGTGAAGGCTGATGCACAAGGGTATTATAGATCATTAGCACAGCAGGTTACTGCTACCCATGTATTGGATGGCGATTATATTAAGTTGCGTCAACTATCTCTGGGATATTCAATTCCTGAAAGCATCTTAAGCAAATTAAAAATATTCAGATCCGTAAGGGCATCCTTTGTTGCCCGTAACCTGGCGATATTAATGAAGAAAAGCGATAACATAGATCCCGAATCTACCTTCAGCTCTAACGTCAAATATTACGGAATTGAAGGTACCAGTTTGCCCTCTACCCGTTCGTATGGCATTAACCTCAATTTTACATTTAAAAAATAGTGAACCTTTTGATGCGCTATTATTTAAACTATAAAATAAAACAAATGAAAAAAATACTTTTATATACAGGGATAGCGGTTTTTGCTCTTCAAACGGGATGTACTAAAAAGTTTGAAGAAATAAACACCGACCCTACACAATCATCGCCCGCTAATTTCAATTCGGATTATTTTTTATCCAGTAGCCAGGCTAATTATATCAATGCCGTCACCGGCTACAATGGCGCTATTTTATTCCAGAGCGGATGGGTGCAAATATTTGCTTCCACTACATCCGGGGCGGCCAATTATTACAGCAATATGGATAAATATGTTCCATCCGGCAATACTAATGACTATGCCGCCCGTGTCTGGAGAGTTAATTACAGGGCAGCCAGCCTGGCAAATGAAATCATAAGAAACCTGTCAGGCGATGACAGCAAGGCAAATGTTGTTAGTGCCGCAACAGTAATGAAAGTGTTGGCTCTACAAAGCATTACTGATATGTACGGCGATATTCCATACTCACAGGCTCTGCAGGGTGCTGATGGACTTAGCCTGCCTGTTTATGATAAGCAACAGGACGTTTATACAGCCATGCTGAGCGAACTGGATGCAGCTTTAGCAAAATTTGACGCATCAAAAGCCAAGCCCGGCGCTGATCTTTTTTATGCCGGCGATGTGGCCAAATGGAAGAAGTTTGGATATTCATTAATGCTGAGATTAGCCATGCGTTTAACGAAAGTTGATGCGGCCACCGCAAAAACATATGCGGAAAAAGCAGCAGCAGGCGGAACTTTTTCCAGTGTTGCCGATGATGCATATATTAAAGGAGACGATGCCAATGGTTATCGTAGCGAAAACTCCCGTGCTTTAGTCACAGCAGCGGATTTTTACCAGGTAAGATGGAGCAAAAAATTGATAGATTATCTTAAAGCAACTAACGACCCCCGTGTTAGCGCTATCGCTGAAGTGTCGCAACCTGGCCTGGCTGCTAATCAAAATTCTGCTCTTGCGGGAGATAATACTTTTGCTAATCAGATCGGGTTGCCTAATGGATGGGATCTTAATGGCGGTGCAACTGACATATCTCTATCTCCTGGTTATCCCGGAGGTACTGGTTCCGGCGCTGATTTTACACCCATCGGTAAATACTCCCGTCCCAGGACGTCGGTATATGGTAATTTAAACAGTGGCCAATTTGTTTTGACCTATGCAGAAACAGAGCTGTTGCTGGCGGAAGCCGCAGTAAGAGGATGGAGTGTTGGGGGAACGGCAGCGGTTCATTATAAGAATGGAGTATCTGCCGCATTGCAGTCTCTCGGAACAATAGGTGCCAGTGCTGCGATCAGTGCCGCTACAGCCGATGCTTATGCTGCAGCTAATCCTTTAGATGTTTCTTCCACAACAGCTTCTTTAAAAATGATCAACGAACAATATTGGGCTACAACCGGCACCATGTTAAACTTTGTTGAAACATGGAATAACTGGAGAAGATCGGGTTACCCTGTATTAACGCCCGTTGTTTATACAGGTAATTTTTCTACAGGTGTTATTCCAAGAAGACAGATTTATCCAACAGAAGAGGCCACTTCCAATGGTACTAATTACGCTACCGGTGTCAGCAGTTTAACAGGTGGTGATGTTTGGACTGCAAAAGTATGGTGGGATCAATAAAGAGTTTAGTAGCAGATACAAAATAGCAGTCAAGCAGTTGTTTTAAAGTTAAGGTCTCAATGCACAGGGCTATCCTTCACGATAGTCCTGTTTGCTTTTAGATTAAAAAGCAAACCTTAGCAGGTAGTATTATAATTAATGAGTTAAATTGTTATA
>CAMLEX010000350.1 GCA_946479055.1 uncultured Bacteroidota bacterium
ATGCATTTTGGCAGGCGATGGATTATTTCCATGGTCCTGTATGGGCAAGCCATAATAATTGCCGTGCTTTGGTCAACCATAACCGCCAGTTCAGTGATGAAATGATTAAGGCATTAATTGAACGTGGGGCTGTGATCGGCGTTGCACTGGATGCATGGATGATGGTGCCGGATTGGCAACGGGGAGTATCGATGCCCGAAACTATGCAATGCAACCTGGAGAAAATGATTGATCATATTGATCATATCTGCCAGTTGACGGGTAATGCATTGCATGTTGGTATCGGTACAGATCTCGATGGTGCATTCGGTAAAGAACAATGCCCTCACAACCTGGAAACCATTGCCGATTTACAGAAGTTGATCCCTTTGCTTGAGAAAAAAGGTTATTCTACGAATGATATTACAAACTTGATGCATGGAAACTGGTTGCGGTTTTTGAAAAAGGCATGGAATAAAAAATAATCATTGTTATATAAATATTTAGTCAATCAGTAACATACAGCTAACAATCAGTTCTCATTTTGTTTTTGAAGCCATTAAAACGAAGCTGATTTAGAACGGGAATAGATAGTTGGAGACGTATATCCGCACTTGTTATATAATTAGTTCAGGTTGTTATTTCATTTGCCCACAGGATCAAAGTTTGTGTGGTGCTTATGAAGAAAAAAGTCTCCGGCAAAAGGAAAAGTCCAGCATGTAAAATGACAGATAATAATGTTTTTCATTTTAATTCTATGGTATGTGATTTGTGAGTTTATTCATTGAGAAAAGGCGGGTGAGATATAAAATATAAATTTGCTGCCAGATACGAAACTTAATCATACCCTTTATTTCTGGCTCATTAGTTTTCTGAAAATCAATTACCCCGATTCCCTAGTATCGAACGTATTATGAAAAGTAAAGCGAATTTTAAAGGGCATCCCCTGCATCCCATTCTTGTTTCTTTTCCAATTGCTTTTTTTATTGGCGCACTGGTATTCGATGTTTTAGGTCTTGTATTCAGCCGGAATGATTTTCATAGTACAGGCATGTATTTAGAGATAGCAGGTATTGGATTTGCTTTGTTGGCTGCTATTCCTGGCATAGTTGATTACATTTTTATTGTTCCGCCCAAAAGTTCTGCAAAAAGGCGAACTGTTAAACACGGACTTACTAATATAATCGTGGTGATCATTTTTGTTGTAGCACTTGTGTTCCGGCAAAAACAGGATATCCCTTTTTTATTTATAATCTGTTTGGAAATGGTTGGGATTATTCTATTAAGTATTGCGGGCTGGTTAGGTGGAACGTTGGTTTATCGAAATCAGATAGGAGTTGATGTCAGGTATGCCCATGCCGGTAAATGGAAAGAAGAATATATAGACCAGGCAAGTATAGACAAGGAAAATGGTCAAATTTTGGTTGCTTCAATTAATGAATTAAAGGTAAATCAGATGAAACTTATTCATATAAAAGGAAAACGAATTGTAGTTTGTAAAACGGAAAGAGGATATGCTGCATTTGATGACCATTGCACCCATCGTGGTGGTTCATTGGCAGGAGGTTCTATGATATGTGGAATTGTTCAATGTCCCTGGCATGGATCACAATTCGATGCCCGTACCGGCATCATTATGGCAGGCCCTGCTAAAGAAAACATTCATGCTTACGTTGTAAAGGAAACTGATACAAATGTGTTTTTAATTTTACAGTAAGGTAAATTGAAACCAGGAAAAAGCAATAAAACAACTAATCCTACTGATAGTTTTCAGAAGCATGCATTTTACGAGAGTTATTGTTGCCCATGAGTAAACGTATGCAAATAAAAACACCGATTCCCAGGATTATAGCCGTTCCTAAAATTTTCTTATTCATGCTAATTGGTTTTTTATAAAAGTAATTCTGATTAAAAGTAATATTATCCAGCCAGGCCAGGGGAAGCTCAATGTGAAATTTCAGATAAGGTATACGAACTAATTTCTACCCTGTTTCCTGTTTTCATAGCTTCATAAATTGCTTGTATGATCATAACATCCTGTCTTCCCATTTCCCCCGGAACTTTTGCCTCGCTATTAGTAAGAATGGCATGTGCAAAATCATCCATTTGTAATGCCTGCTGATTGATAGCAGGATAATTGATGAAACCGGTAGCGGTTTTTCCCTTAATCCCGGTGTATTCATAGGCGGGTGAAAGTTCAAACCATCCATGAGTTGCATCGGCATGAAGAATATTCATTTCCGATGAATAACTGGTTTCGCAAAATGCTGTAAGCCCATCAGGAAATTCCATTTCCCAACTCAGCGACTCTTCTATGCCGTCAAATAAAGCCGGGTTTGTTTTTTTTCCTTCTTTGGCAGTTACTGCTATAGGTTCCATTCCCGTAGTATAGCGTGCTACCTGAATACAATATATTCCAAGATCCATAAGAGGGCCGCCGCCCGCCAGTCTTTTATCCAGTCGCCAGCCTTTTGTGCCACTGCTTCCATGTCCTGCATGGATATAAGTTAATTCACCAAATACTTTTGATTGTCCCATTTTCATCGCATCTCTGTGGTGAGGTTCAAAATGCAAACGATAGCCTATCGATAATAATTTGCCTGCATCTTTACAGGCTTTTATCATTTCATCACATTGCCGCATATTTAAAGCCATCGGTTTTTCACAAATAATATGTTTTCCTGCTTTCGCTCCCCTGATCACATATTCCGCATGCAGGGCATTGGGAAGAACGATGTAAAGAATATCGATCTCTTTATTATTAATTATTTCATCAAAGTTTTCATAGCTATATATATTGCTGTCGGGAATATTATATTTCACTTTCCATTCCGGAATTTTTGATTCTGATCCGGTAACTATACCTGCCAGGTAGCAATGTTTTGTTTCCATCAGTGCAGGAGCCAGTTGTCCGGTGCTGTATTTACCCAGCCCCACCAGGGCTATTCCTAGTTTTTTTTCTGTAGCAGGAACATACACATCTTTTATCAATTCACTTACTATTCCTTCACGTTTAGCGGCGGCTTTATTTTCGTAATTAATATTTTCAATCATGATAATTTCATTTTAAGGATTACCTGCAAAAGTCATTATGACTAAAAATGTAATACAAAGAATGCTAAGAACATGCCAATACAAACGGATTATAATTTTCAAGGCTTGCGGTATAGCTGAGCAGGGCTGTTATTAGCTATTGATATAATGAAAGGGATGGGGAAAAATTTTAGCACAAATTGTGCAATTGGATAATTATCCATGCCTGGGGATCATTTTGGTCATAATTGTTTTTTGCCTGAATTATGGCCGATACCCTGTCAGCAAACGGGTTTAAAAAAGTAGTAGAGATAAAGCAGTTCAATCCTTCACTCGATATTTTTTTAAAACCCTATTTCCTGCAAGTCTTTTTATTCACATGGGAGCTCCTTATAGCTGGCATACAACTGACTTTTTTTACTGCCATCGTAGCAGGTTTAAGTGTTGCAACAGGTTGAACACTGCCAGGTTATTCTTTAGAATTTTGTCAGCGGCATTTTTATTCTTGCATTACGTTCCTGCAGCGTTGGTGACAATATTGTGATACAGGGATAGGAGGGAGCTGTTGCATTTACGCAATTATTTCATACCATCAGTCTCACATTGGGAAAATAAAACTTTTGTAGTTCCGAACAGATAATTATCCAAAAACATGATAATCAATGAGCGGCAAGTTTGAAGATTCAATATTTATTTCGGCAGGAAAAATTTGGGATGGATCTGAAACTTGCAGGTGTTATTTCGCCCGAAGAAGGTTTGCCAGGAGCTGCAAGTATTGGCAAATAAATCCACTTTTTGGATTCCTAAACCGGAATAAAAATCCTCAAAATTTTAAGAAAAAAGAACACATATAAATAAAGAATGGCATGAGTTTTTCTTTCTGAAGGCCTTAATCATTAAACCTATAAATCTATGTTTCAAAATTCAACTGCACTCAGAAATGGGGTTCCCCAACTGACTGTTGTCCCGAAAGAAAAAAAAGTGGGTAGCTCGGCAAAAATCGTAATCCTCAAAAGAGTGAATAACAAGCCCAAAATATTGCTTCCGCCGTCACGGGAACAGTATATTAAAGCCAGGAAGCATGATTTCCTTTGAGTTGCAGACAGATCAAAAGAGATCCATCATCAACAATAGCAAGATTTTTAGATCCTAATATATGTGGGCGAAAGTCGTATGCAATTGTTGCTGAGGCGATTCAATTTTCTTAAGGCATTTTTTCGGAGACAGGATCGTTCGTGACAATTTTTAAAATGATTTGCACATTGGCAAATTTTTTTACAAAGGTTGGGGACTCTTACTTCCATATCAATCCAATAATGGCAATACATCCTCAGCTATCCAAACACTGACCGATTTATCCGCTACAAAAAAATCACCCCAACCATCCTCGTTGATCGGAACTTTTTCGGGGTGGCCGCAAATATCAACAAACATTTTACCCGCATGTTTTTTCCCAATTTCCATGTTCTTGTTTCCGGTATAGCCATTGGTGAGTACCACGGCACATCCTGATCCTTTTTTTTCGTCGATGCCTTCTCTTGTCCAGCCAATTGTTCTAGGATGATCAAAATAATCTCTTTGTATTCCATATGCTATTTCCTTTCTTACTTTCATCATTTGTTCCAGGTTGGGCACAATGTTTAATTCCACATATATTTCTTCATCATCTTTCTTGTCAAAGTAGTGAGCTCCATACATGGCAGGGTAAAATACACAGGGCAGGCCTTGTTCCCGTAAAAGGATCAAAGCATAAGCCAATGGTTTAAACCATAGCTCTACGGGTGATTGCAAAGATTGCAAGGGTTGTGTGTCATGATTGTCTACAAACGTGATGGCGAATTCCGGTTTGTGTTGAAGGAGTGTGTTTTCTAATATTTTACTCATGTCATATTGATTGTCGCTGACCGATGCATGATGAAAATTAAAATGCAGCGGCACATCAAAAAGCTTAATTCTTCCTTCGGTGGCTTCTATGTATTTTAATAATGGTTCGTGATGGCTGCGCCAGTATTCACCAACGCATAAAAAATCTTTTCTAAAATATGTTCTCAGGTAATCTAGCCAGTCATTAAAAAAACTGTAATGAATATGTTTGACAGCATCGAGCCTGAATCCATCTATAGCCATCGTTTTCATATACCATTTACCCCACTTACGAAGTTCTTTGCGTACAGCGGGATTACGAAACTCTATATCTGCTCCCATCAGGTAATCATAATTGCCTAGCTCATCTTCAATCATTTCCTCCCACTGGCCATCGGAATATTCATTCGGGATCAAATAAATATCATGATTTTCACTGATGCCGGTAAAACTTTGCCAGTCCCAGGTAAAATCAGAATACTTACCTTTTCTTCCGGGGAAATAAAACTTTGTCCATGCATCAATTTTTTCTTCACCTATAAATTCATTCCGGTTATCCGGGTTTACTTTAATCACAGAAATTTTTTCCTGCTCATCGCCTCCGTGTTTATGATTTAAAACAATATCAGCTAATACCTGTATCCCATTGTTATGAAAAGCATGGATACAGGTCCGGTATTCTTTGCGTGTACCATACCTGGTTCTTATGCTTCCTTTCTGATCAAATTCTCCCAGGTCGTACAGATCATAAATAGCGTATCCCGGCTCTTCTGTTCCCAATGCCGATTTATAAGCAGGCGGTAACCACACATGGGTAATCCCCAATGTTGAAAGTCGGGCGGCTTCGTCTGCTGCATGCAGCCACAAGTTTCCTTCGGCTGCATAATACCAATGAAAGAATTGGAACAATGTAA
>CAMLEX010000351.1 GCA_946479055.1 uncultured Bacteroidota bacterium
ACAATAAAATAGAATCGCCGATAAAATAATACCCGCGGCCATTAATAAAGTCAATGGCTGAATGTTTGGCTACGTTGTAGATGATAATCTTTTTCTGCTTTGTTGCGATTATGAAAGAATAGGAACGGAGAGAAAAAAATAGTAATAAGATTATGAGGCCCGGTAATACAGCTTTTACTTTCTTATCTATTAACCATGCGCTGAAAGCCCAAACAACCATCAGCAGGAGGATAGCCTGCAGCATAGAAAGCTGGATGCTTTCCCAAACTGAATAAGGAAGGCTGTCTATACTTTCAATATAATTATTCATCCAGGTTAACAGCTGAGCGAGTAGTTTACCAATGACAGTTGCAAGAATTGGAACAAAAGAGACGGCGCATAATAATATTTCACCCACCAGGATAATACTGGATAAGGGCACAGCAAGTAAATTGGAAAGCAAAAAGAAATTGGGGAACTGGTGGAAATGATAAAGACTGAGAGGTACAGTAAGTATCTGCGCAGCAATAGTAACGGCATTTAACTTCCAGATACCATCGAGCAATTTATTTTGAACATATAGCCAATTATAGACGGGGCGAAAGAAAACAACAATGCTCAATACAGCAGCATAGGATAGCTGGAAACCCACATCCCATAGCCAGAAAGGATTGTAACAAAGTAAAGCAAAAGCAGAGGCAGCCATTGTATTAACAAAGGATGATTTTTTATCAATCGTCTCCGCAATAACAAAAGCTGTAAACATAACTGCTGAGCGCATAACGGACGCCTGGGCACCGGCAAGCAAACTGAATATCATAAGAGATGCAATAATAATAAACGCACGAAGCCATCGCAACCTGTTTATGTTTTGAATAGGACTAAGTAGTAAAACTAATAAACCATAAATAAGACTAAGATGCAAACCGGAGATAGCGATGATATGTACCACACCTGTATTGGTATAAGCCTGCACCAATGTTTTATCCAGATCATCTTTATAACCGATCAGTAATGCTTCAGCAAGGCCGGTTTCTTTATCTTCCTTTATATAGCGGCGAAGAATATCTACTACTTTCTGTCTTGTAGAAAATAGGAATTGCCTGTATGTTGTTATATTCTTTTCAGATAATACTTTAAACTCTTTAGGAGTAATATATACCTGGTGGGTAATACCCTGGAACAGGCAATAGCGCCTGTAATCAAAGCCACCGGGGTTACCACTATTCTGTATCGCTTGCAGAGGTTTATAAAAAACGATCTGCGAACCGGGGGTTAATGCCGTAACTGATGCATCCTTTTTAAAATAAAGAATGATATTACCAGCAGCCGGATTAAGACTACTGCTATCCTGCAAATAATTTATTGTGGCTATTGCTTTATAAGAGTTTGTTTTTTCAACAAGCGGCTCTTGCAGGGTAACAATGATGGCTGTTGAGTCAACTTGAGTATTTCCAATCCAACATCGATCACTCCGCACATCATTATCATAAACAAGTATAGCTGCTATGGAAATAAAAATAACGTTAATGCTAAGGCCATGTATCCATCCTAAGCGAAAGCGGGCAAATAATGGGAGAAAAAACAAAGCAACAAAAAAGAAGAATGAAGTTACCAGTGCTATGCACCAGGTATGCAATACCCATTGCAGTTGCCATTGCAAAAGGATGCCTGCTATAAAAGCAATTAATATCCGCAGAAAAGGCAATTTTCTCCAAACAGGGATGAATGGTAAAGGCATAGAATAAAATATCCGCTCTGCCTGATAAAGAGCAGAGCGGATGCAGAATATTATTGTTTAATAAAAAGCAAGGCAGTTTCACGGTTACCTTTACTGATCATTTTAATGATATAGGAACCACTTTGCATTTTATCTATATCAATAGAAAGGGTATTGCTGCCTTTCGCAATTCTTTCTGTTCGTTGCTTTATTACCCTACCCAGCATATCCATTATTATCATTTGTATGTTATCATCAACCGGAGAATTGATTTTTAACTTAAGAACAGAAGTTGTTGGATTGGGATAGGCATTAATCTTTAACAAAGCCAGCTCCTCACTTCGGATTAGTATTATTTTACTGAATTCATATTTACCATCTATATCAACCTGGCGAAGACGATAATAGTTTTTATCAGTTGCCGGTGTATTATCAGTAAAGCTATAATTCAATAGCTCATTGCTGTTACCTGCCGGAGTAAGCGATTCAACAAACCCAATTATAGTATAGTTGATACCATCGGATGAACGTTGGATTTCAAAACCTTTGTTGTTTAATTCCATAGCGGTACTCCAGTCAAGTATATTTTTATCATCCTGACGCCGGCCATTGAAGCTGGCAAGAGTAACAGGTAAAGATGCAGCTGCCACAGTGGTAACGGAAACGGTATTTGAATTCCCGCTTACTGAAACACCATCAAAAGCACGGGCCCGATAATAATAGGTAGCACCTGGCTCTAATGCATTTACGATTTGCTGACTTCCACTTACAAGAAGACTTTGATATCCGCTGACATAGGAACCCCGATTGCCATTAATAACGATATCATCTATGCGGCTGGTGCCTACAGGGCCGATACTGCCGCCATCAACGGAGATATTGTTAGCAACAACCCATCTTATAAAAAGTGATGCTTGATTATTACATGCAGCAGGCAAGGCAATATTTGATAAAATACCTGCAGTAAAATTATCTTCCAACGAAACAGATGATAAAGGCACATCAGTCCATATACCGGCAGCACCAATTTTATATTGAACTTTGAAATTCTTTGGTCCTGTTGGCGATGCTCTTTGTTTAGAAGATAGTAATAGATTATCGAAGCCTGTTGCATCCAGTTCTATTTGCCAGCCCTTAGAGCCTACTCCCCCATTCCATCCAGTAGTCCATGCGGAACGGGTAGTAACTCCATCAAGATCAAAATAAATAAAGTCGGTGCCTGGTGCGGTAATTTGTTTTGTGGTATTTAATGGGCTAGCAATATCCACTATTGCATTATCCGGCCAATTGGGAAAAGTCCATGCAGCCAGAGTAGTTACACCGGGATGAATAAAATCAGGTGTGGTAGCAACATCCAAATAATAATTAACCGCGCCAGTAAGATTGCTCCAGTTAGCAATAAAACTTTTATCCGTAACACCAGTCCCTGAATTTACAACCAGTGCTTCTAACGGCAATGTGGTAAATGTTTTTTGCGGGCCATAACTTGCGCCACCCTCATTAACAGCGAACGCCCGATAATAATAAACGGTGTTCGCCAACAAGCCGACTATATCTACAGAGAAATAACCAATATCTATATTGCTGGCAGCAACCTTAGTACCTGAGCCATTTGCAAAATCATTTAGAGTGCTATATTCAATACCGTATGATAAAATATTACTGCAGCCGATATCAGTAATGCTGCCCGCCACTGCTGCGTTTATTTGTGTAATAGTGACAGCATCTTCTGTAGTTACTACTGGTGCTGTGTTTACTCCGGCTGCAGTAACAGGTACGCTCAATGAAACTGCGCCACCACCGCTTACAGGTATGTTTCCATTATATGATTGCACAGCAGTAGGTGAATGACGAACATATATAGTTGTGGAAAATGCAGCACCCGTATAGAATGGTGAAAGCGTAGCAGTGAATGGACCATTTGCTGTACCTGAAAAAGTATAATTAGCTAATGGACCCACCGTAACCTGGGAACCATCCATCATTGAACCAGCTAGCGTAAATGAATTGGAAACCGAATTAGTATTTATACAAACATTACCAAAGGAGTTTAATGTTCCTGCTATTAATGTTGGCGGAACAACGGCAGTATTAGCAGTAATAGAAATATTGTCTATTCCTAATCCCTGGGCACTACTGGTAGTAGATCCGGAAGTAACAGAATAATTCCAGGCGAGATATAGATGCGCACCTGCAGCCACAGATATATTAAAAGTTTGCGCACTAATGGAAACTGTTGATCCGGGTGCGGATGCATAACCATTACTATTAGCATCAGCAGGGAAACTGGTAATAAAGGCTGCACCTGCTGAAGTCCAGGTAGTTCCATTGAGAGAATAATATAATTGTATAGCAAAACCAGCAGCGTTGGAACCGCTTCGATATTTTTCTATATTATAAGAAAGTGTATAGCCCGATATCGCATTGGCGCCATTGTTCAACAGATCAACAAAAATGTTTACACTTTTAGAACCTGTACCAACAGCCAATCCGCCAACGGCTCTGTCACTAGCCACAGCTGGATCGCCTGCGGCATAATTATATATACCATTGGTAGCGGAAGAAGAAATAAACGTTCCTCCTGTTTGTGTAGTGGAAGTGCCAGCGGTAGCATAAGAACCAACCGATCTTGCAGTAGCATCGTTCTTGCTTGCCTTCCAGCCGGAAGGTAGAGTAGCATTGGATGTTTTTGACATACCATCAAAGTTTTGGGTAATTGTATTGCCTGCGCTTAAGTTAACCTGTGCCTTTAAAGTTGTGACACAAAGAACAACTAAAAGAAAAAAGTAAATCTTTCTCATAACTATCATTTTTAGTTTAATAAAATGTTGAAACCAGTTAGTTGTTCAGGAGATAGAGGAGAGTTTTTGCAAGGGAGAAGAAACAATTATCGCGATTAATTGACCGGCACAAAATACAAAGGCAGTTGCATTGCTATATAGAGTAGCATTACCTGATTTTAAGTGGCAATTACCTGATTTTTGGTTAGCCAGTGAGAGAAGTATGGCGAGTACGGCGAAAAGACTTTTCTATTTAGTATTCCGTGATGGCTAAAATTTGCCTTTAGTGAAAATAAAATGCCCCGGCAAAACCGGGGCTACATGGACGGGTGATTGGGGTAGTAAGTATTTAGGCTTTTATTTTATTGTACTTCCTTTACAAGGTATCTATTAAACTTAAACGATGTAGATATTTTTTGGAGCAAAGGTGCAATTTATTCGAATTTGCTTTAGGGCTATGCGAGCACCGTTTATAAAAGGATGAACCAGGAACATTTCAATCCGGACATAAATTTAATGCATCATAATACTCCCAGGCCCCCGCAAATTTTCTTACACCCGACGTGTTATATTGTATATCTATTACTAATTTTAATTATTCCCAAAATTTTAATTTATGAATTCAGAAGAATTACTGCTAATCGCTAAAGAAAAAATGGAAACCGGCCAATATGACGAAGCAATAGACCTAGCAACGAAAGCTCATGAAGCTGGAGAGACACAGGTGGCTGTAAGCAAGATATTAGCAACGTCATATTTTAGTACAAATAAACACTCGCTGGCTTTGAACTGGTATAACAAGGTACTTGAAAAAGAACCGCTTGATCAGAATTCAATGCTGAATATTGGGATCTGTTACGCTCTATGTGGTAACCCGGAAGAATCTATTACTGCTTTTGATAAATACATCAGCGTTTATCCTGATCAGAATGGTTATTTCAACAGGGGTTATACTTTGCTTGGCATGAACAAACATAATGAGGCGAAACAGGATATTTTAAAAGCCATAGAATTGAATTGTACTAATCCACTGGTATGGTTTTATGCTGGCATTGCACATTATAATCTAAAAGAATATTCAGCCGCAGAAAAATTTTTGATAACGTCAACTGAGAAATTGCCGGAACACAGCGAGGCTGCTTACCTGCTGGGTTGTCTCTATTTTAATACTAAGAGAATGCAGCAGTGTATTGATGCAATGAACAAAGTTTTGTATTATAATGAAAACAAGCATGAAGCATTGTATTACCGTATGATAGCCAAAATGGAAATTGGTGATTATAAAGGATCCGAAACCGATGCAAATAA
>CAMLEX010000352.1 GCA_946479055.1 uncultured Bacteroidota bacterium
ATTATATGTGACTGAAACACAAGCATCGGATTTAAGCAAACTAGACGAAACTTATTATCAGTTAACCTGACAAATGGTTAACTTCTTTAAAATTGTTAATATAGTACATGGTCTGGAAAATGAGGAGGTAGTTTTAAAACGCATATGGTGATAATATTGACATACCAAAAAACTTCTAAATACTTTACTATTATGAAGAAAAAAATAACGATTGCAACCACCTTAATTACCCTTTTATTTTGCTGCTCCTTTCTAAGAACATTTTCTCAGACACGAACGGTAAGTGGAAAAGTTAACTCAGATGAGGGAGAGGCACTATCCGGGGTAAGTATTTTAGTTAAAGGGTCGTCTGACGTGGCAACGACAAGTGATCAAGAGGGTAAATACAAACTAAATGTCCCCTCTGGATTTAACACATTGACATTTTCATATGTAGGTTATACTTCACGGGAAGAAGTGATAGACAACCGCACAGCAATAAATGTCATGTTATCATCCGTTGTTAAAGATCTTTCGAAAGTAGTTGTAATAGGTTATGGAACGCAGCGAAGAAAAGATTTGACCGGCGCTGTTGCTTCCATATCTGCAAAGGATTTGTCAAAAGCTGCTGTAACCAGTTTTGACCAGGCTTTGCAGGGCAGGTTGGCGGGTGTAGTTATTACGAATGACAACGGGGATCCGGGTGGAGGTGTGTCCATAAAGATCCGGGGTGTAGGAACAGTTAACAATACCGAGCCATTGTATGTAGTAGACGGAGTACCGCTGATCAACAACCCGGGCTCAGAAATTCCCACGGCAGGGGCCAATGGAAAAGTTTCAAATCCACTGGCTAATATAAATCCCAACGATATTGAGACAATTGATATTTTAAAAGATGCTTCTGCTGCAGCAATCTATGGAGTACGGGGTGCCAATGGCGTAGTTATTATCACTACTAAAAGAGGAAAGCAGGGAAAGCCCAAACTTTCATTTGACACTTATGCCGCCATGGAAAATGTTCCCGAGGTCAATCTGTTAAAGGCAAAGGATTATGCCGATCTAATGATTGAAATGTATGAAAATGCGGGTACCCCACTTGATCCAACAATGGATGATGGGCCAATTAATTTATTGAATTCAGCATATGTTGTTGATAGGGCAGATTGGCAGGATGCCTTTTTCAAAAGATCTTTCATTCAAAATTACTTTCTGAATTTATCAGGGGGAGCAGAAAAAACTGATTATAGTGTATCGGCTGGTTATTACAAAAATACCGGAACCGCTGTAGGCATGGGAATGGAAAGATATTCTCTTCGATTAAATTCTAATTATCATCTGGGCAAGATTACTATAGGGGAATCTGTTTCGTTAAGCCGTATCAAAAACAGAAGACAGACATTCATAAGTGCACGGTCGCCCATTAGAATATTGGCAGAAATGGCGCCGACGGTTGCTGTTTATAATCCAGATAATTTAGGAGGTTATGGCGGACCGGGACCTGGAGATGGATTTGGCAGATGGAACCCGGTTGGCCTGGCTGAATTGACAGAACATTACGTCTATCGCAACAGGATAGTCGGAAACCTTTACGCAGATTGGGAAATTGTAAAAGGCTTAAAGTATAAAATCAACCTTGGAGGCGACTTTGAATTTACCAAAGGTTCCAATTTTCTGCGTAGCTTTTATTTTGCAGACGGACAGGAACAACCACATCCCAGTTTAATGGAATATCACTCGGACATAGTTAGTCCATTGATTGAAAATACGCTTACCTATTCAAAGCGATCGGGCGATCATGATTTTACGTTTCTTGCCGGCTACACGGAGCAAAGCTATAATTTCAAAAGAGTTTCCGCCTTTGCAAGTGCTCTTCAAAGTGATGAGAAAAGAACTTTGAATACCGCCCGCGCTGATGCAGACATTTCAACAACAGGGATTGAAGATGCATGGTCGATTCGATCATTTTTAGGGAGATTCAATTATACTTATAAAGATAAATACCTGCTCACTGCTAATATCAGACGAGATGGTTCTTCCCGTTTTGGTCCCGGTCATCAATGGGGAACTTTTCCATCATTCTCCATAGGTTGGAGAGTAAAGAATGAGCATTTTATGCAAAACGTTGGGTTGTTCAATGACCTGAAATTAAGAGCAGGTTATGGGGCTATCGGCAACCAGGAAGTACCACCTTATGGGTTTGAATCAACCTTGATTACTTCAGCTAACTACCCGTTCGATGGAACCTTACAAAATGGTGTCACGCAAACAACCCTTGCAAATCCTGATTTGCAATGGGAAGTGACTAAGCAAACGAATGTGGGCCTGGATGCAGAGTTGTTGAAAGGAAAGATTCTTTTTACTGCAGACTATTTTGTAAAGAAAACAGAAAAAATGATCTTACAGGCTCCTATACCGGGTTCAACAGGAGTTTCAGAAGCACCCTTGATTAATGCGGGTGACGTGCTGAATAGAGGAGTAGAACTTTCATTAAGCTACCGGAAAAAAGAAGGAACATTTAATTATGATATTTCTGCGAATGCTGCCTTTCTTCACAATGAAGTTACCAATTTAGGAATCGGTATTCCTATTGAAGGAAGATTCCCCGATGCCGATGGCGCTGTAGTTACTATTACCCAAAAAGGTTATCCCATCGGTAGTTTTATTGGTCACATTACAGACGGGATTTTCCAAACACAGGAAGAGGTTGATGCTCACGCTACACAGCAAGGCGCTCAACCAGGAGATATAAGATTTAAGGATTTAAATAAAGACGGTGTTATTGATGGAAGTGACAGAACAATTCTTGGTAACCCTATTCCAAAATTCACCTATGGGTTTTCTTTAAACGCCGGATACAAAGGATTTGATCTTTCCATGTTTTTCCAGGGAATACAGGGAGTTGATATATACAACGGCTTAAGGTATTGGACCGAAGGTATGGCAGAAGTATATAATCACGATGAGAGTGTTCTGCATCGTTGGACTGGGCCCGGTACTTCCAATACCATCCCAAGAGCAGTTTTAGGTGATCCCAATTTTAACAGGCGGCCTTCCAACCGTTTTTTGGAAGACGGCTCTTATTTGAGACTAAAAAATATATCGCTGGGTTATACTATACCTGACAGAGTTTTAAAATCAGTTGGCAAAGGAGTTATTTCCAAAATAAGAATCTATATCACGGGGCAAAACCTGCTGACTTTCACAAAATATTCCGGGTATGATCCTGAGGTAGGTACCGGTTATAACCAGGGTACCGGTGTTGCTAATCAGGGTGTAGATTATGGTATTCAGCCTCAGCCTAAAACAATTCTGGGAGGCATCAGCTTGACTTTTTAAATCTTAACTTCTTAATCTTAAAATTATGAAATGAGCCGTGATGATGTTTTTCACAAACCGGGATGATTATTTGGCGAATTCCATTTGACCAAAAAACAATAAAAAATAAACAAATGAAACAGTTAATATTCAGTTTGCTGGTTATAGTAGTCGGATTGAATTCAGGTTGTAAAAAAGACTTTCTTGAATCATCAAATCCTAATCAGCTGACACTAGATTCTTATTATAAAACGGAAGCTGATGCGATTGGCGCAGTAAATTCAGTTTATGCTGTATTGCAGCACATGAACCTGTTCAGACTACAACAGTGGCAAATTTATGATGGCATGAGCGATGACGTGGCATGGGCCGGTACTGATGATGAACCTGCCAATGCTATGCTTAATTTCAATTTTTCCTCTACGATGGCTAAATCAAATGAAATGTGGGGAACCTTGTACACCGGTGTTTTCAGGGCCAACCAGGTACTTTTGAATGTAGGGAAGATGAAAGATTTCCCCCTCAAAAACAGGATTTTGGCCGAAGCTAAATTCTTACGGGCCTGGTATTATTTTGAACTGGTAAGAGGCTGGGGTGGAGTGCCAAAAATTACAGTGCCACTGCAAGGAGCACAAGCCAGTTATAATTTTCCACGGGCAAGTAAACAGGATGTCTATGATCTTATAAAAGAAGATCTTCAATTTGCAGAACAACATCTTCCTAAGAAGTCTGAATATAGTGGTAGTGATATTGCCCGTGCAACATCCGGCGCTGCATCTGCTTACCTGGGGAAAGTTTTTCTTTTTCAGCAAAAATGGTCGGAAGCAGTTACTCAGTTTGAAATGATTATTAATTCTAACGAATACCATCTCACAGCAAAGTATGCAGATAATTTCTCTGCTGCAACCGAAAATAATATAGAATCGGTTTTTGAAATCCAGTTTGCCGGAGATGGTACGGGCATATGGAACAGCGACGATGCCGCTATTATGAATGAAAGCAATCTTTTGCCAGTAGCCTATTTCAATTGGGTGGTGTTAGGACCTATGTATATGTTTAAACGTAATCAATTTTATGGACCAGCAGCAGCAGGCAGAAGCCCCCGCTATAATGCCACCTTTACAACGAATGCAAACGGGGCTCCCAGGATAAAAAAATATGTAGAGTTTAATACCAGCGATTTCAGGCGTTCGGATGTAAATATTCGCGATATGCGTTATGCCGATGTATTGCTGATGTATGCGGAAGCATTAAATGAAATTGACAGAAAGGATGATGCAAAAGCAGTCCTGGATCAGGTTATTGATCGGGTGCGGCAGGAGTTTGGCCTTACAGATCCTTCAGCTAATACTACTGTAAAAGATTTGAAAACGGTTCAGCAATTAATTGATTTTGGTTTTGCAGGGTCTTACACTTTTTCAGATGATAAGGACGGTATCAGAAATATCATTAAATATGAGCGAAGGGTAGAACTCATGTATGAACAAAAAAGATATAAAGACCTGGTAAGATGGGGAGACGCGGCTGACGCCTTTGTAGAATGGAACGATGATAACGGTGGCGCAAGAGTATTTGTGGTGGGTAAACATGAATTGTTTCCTATCCCAGATACTGAAATAAGCGGTAATGAAGGGATTGCAGCGAAAGATCAAAATCCGGGGTATTAAAAGAATTAAGTTGTTTAGAATACCTGATTGAAAAATAAGAAACTGCCTTATTCCCAAATTTCTGCAATAACTAATGGTTTAATAATAAAATGAACTGGAAGCAAGTTATCAAAAT
Source organism: uncultured Bacteroidota bacterium (assembly GCA_946479055.1). The sequence goes on from CAMLEX010000352.1 coordinate 5,077, forward strand.
ACTATTTTCCTTCTTGTTATCCGTACAATCTTTTCAAAATGTCTTTTCTCAAACAGTCATTAAACACTTTATATTTTTTTCACAGGATAGAGAAAATATTCATGATACGACGTTTTAAACGACAAAAGGATAACTACGATTTTAGTGAAATCGGGAAGGACGGCCTTGTTTCTTCATCCACATTGTTGGTTCAAAAAAATTTGGCTATATGAAAAGGTTATCTATCCTGATATTATTATTTATAGTTGTTGCTTCTAATGCACAACAAAAAATGATTCCTTTATACAAAGGCGCAGCACCTGGTTCAGAGAACTGTACCTGGGAAGAAAAAGTGAGCGACAGCAATTCATGGAATACAAAAGTTGTTTACAATGTTTCTCATCCTACACTTACAGTGTTTGCGCCAGATGCATCTGTTGCAACAGGTACTGCGGCAGTTATTTGTCCCGGTGGTGGTTTTTATGCTTTACCTATCAATAACGAAGGCAATGATGTTGCCGAATGGCTGGTAAAAAAAGGAGTTACCTGCTTTGTCTTAAAATATCGGTTGGTTCACTGCCTTACGGCTGATCCTGTTAACGAATTCATGGATGCAATGGGCAAATCTGAATTTACAGAAAAAACAAAAACGGTAATACCATTTGCTATTGCCGATGGAAAAGCAGCGATAGCCTATGTTCGCGGGCATGC
>CAMLEX010000353.1 GCA_946479055.1 uncultured Bacteroidota bacterium
TGATCAACTCAATCGTTCATTTTTTCACCCAATTTATCGCCACATGCCTATGCCCCCATCAATATAAGAGCAATTACGCTAATATAACCCATTGACCAATATCAGCCGCCAGGATTTCAATTCAAACAAACTATGTAGCGATGGCACAAAAAGTCCAAATACCTGCAAGAAAACCCGCCATTGCCCCCAGCTTATATCTGCCCTGGGAGCACAATCTCCCGGGCAGGTGGATCGGCGTAGAACCATACCAAGATTTGCTGCCATCAGTAATGAAAAGATCAGCGTCCAGCCAAAGATTTTCCCCTTGTTGCCTTTTTTTATTTATTCTTCGGTAAAATTGTTGTCCTTCATCCAGAATGTAGCAACGTTTAAAGAATGGATGGGCCAATAAAAAACCCGGCGCTTGTTTTACCTTCAGCAACCGGGCCTGGAACTTCTATTAACCCAATTATATTATTGCCTGTTACCACCACGTCGGGACATCATAGCCGGCTCTATTTCATCTTTCCACTTTTTAAACTGCTCATCGGTAAGCAATGTTTTTAATTCCTTATCTCTTGCTTCTATTGCCGGTTGCATTTTTTCTCTCATCGCCTGGAAATCAGGACGTTCACCACCACTTCTCATTTCTTCTCTTATCTTATCCTGTTGTCTGTAATAGTTTGCAAATGTCGAATCTACTTTTACCTGCTTTTCTGAATCCAATTTAAAAGCACTGTCCATTTTTTCATGAATAGACTTTACTCTTTCTTCAACCGTGCGGCGGAAACCGCCTTGTGCATTTGCTACAATGGCACCTGCGAACATTAAGCTCAGAAAAAATCCAAATTTTAATTTCATATGATCCCGTATTTTAATTGATTTAAAAAATTATTTTTTCTTGTCTGTTTTTTCTGATTCACTATGACGGGTTGTTTTACCCATCTTGCGAAACATTCGCAAAACCATTGAATCATATTTAGATTGCTGCTCAGGTGTACACAAAGTTCTCACTCTTTTAAAGTGATTAAATGTCTGCAGATCCAGCGCTTTTTGTTTTTGAGCAATAGCATCAGCCATTTTATTCAGTAATGAATCACTTGTTTCCGGATAACTCAGCAGCCTGAATAAACTATCTTTCATTTTTCTCATGTCATCATACATCGGCTTGATAGTTTCCTTCTGTTTTTCTTTTAACAGTTTATATTTGGCTGTTTGTTCGTCATTAAAGCCTACTTCTTTTTGTAGCATTTCAGTGATACCCGGTCTGTCTTTTCCATTTGCAGGCTCCGGAAGTTTTGAGGGTTCTTTTTTTCCAAGAAAATAAACCAATACCCCAATATTGGTAAGTAATAAAACGCCAATGATGATTAACAGGTTTCTATTTCGTGGGTTGCTCATGGTTGTACAAGGGTTTCATAATCAAAACTGCTGCTGCTTGCTACCAATGATTCGCTATCCAGGGGCTGCTCGCTTTGACTGGTAAATATGGTGGAAGGAGATTCTTTGTCCTGGTTAAAGAGTAAAAAGCCATTCAGCAGAAGAATAAAACAAAGTCCTGCTATGGCTATGGCAGGTCTTGCCAGGAAAGAGCCAACCATTCCCCAGCCTGTTTTTTCCTCCTGCATCAGCCGTGCTTTTACACGTGAAAAAAGCCAGGGTTGCGGTTCTGCCCGTTGAATACCATCAAGGCTGTTCAGCGTTTCTTCCACTCTTTTTTCTGTATCATTTCTTTGCTTCATACCTTATTAATTTGACGTTTTATGATCAAAAAACCTTTGCTTTAATCATTGCCCTCATAATGGTCTTCCAATTTTTTTCGCAGGTTATTTTTAGCCCTGTGCATCAATGATTCAACCGAAGAAACCGTTGTTTTCATCACTTCACTTACTTCCTGGTAACTTAGTCCCTCCAGTTTATGAAGGGTGAATGCTATCCTCTGGTTTTCCGGCAATTTATTAATAACATTGAAAAGCGTAGCAGCGTCCTCTTTTTTGTCAAGCATTACACCCGGGTGATTAAAATCAGGGGGGTGAACCATTACTTCGCTTCCTTCTCCAAATAAGCTCTTTACAAACGCAAATCTTTTCTTTCTTTTTTTTCTCCGCTCATGATCCAGAGATTTAGTAATTGCTATCCGGTAAAGCCAGGTAGAAAACTTTGAATCGCCTTTAAAAGAGCTAATAGATTGATAAACCTGCATAAAAACTTCCTGTGTTATATCTTCCGCATCTTCCGCATTCTGAACTATGCCAATTGCCGTATTGTAAACCATATTCTGCCAGGTTTCCACAATAGTTTTGAATGCGGCTTCATCCCCCTGCTTTAGCTGCTCTATAAGTGTCCACTCGTTCATCAAAGCCGTACTATTGTTTACAGCGATATTACGGAAAAAATCCCTCAGGACGACCACCCCTTCTTTCCATGCCTGCCCTGGCGGCTCTGCCAGTACCAAAGTTTTTTAGGCTATAGGTAAACGTCAACATGAAATATTGCTGTAATACCTGGCTTTGTGAGTCTTCAATATAGTTGGCATCAATTGTTCTGCTGATACTCTGGTTTTGTTTTAACAGATCAAATACGGAAAGCTTTAATTCCGCAGCTTTGTTTTTTAAGAATTTTTTTCCTATTCCCGCATTCCATAGCCAATAACTTTGATTAAATCCGTCTGACATACCGGTATAGCTTTGGTTACTGACATCATTTTGTAAAAACCACCCATTCTTTGTCAGAAAATTCGTTTGTATACCCAAAGATTGATTTACATATTTATTATCTTCTTCTGAACCATTCGCATTATTGAAATTGGCATTATAAGCCAGATTGAAATCCATATACTCGCTTATGTTACTGGCTATCACGACACCACCCGAGTAAGTATAATTATCTGTAATCGTTTTTTTACCGTTTAATAATCCCGGAAATTTTGAATAAGAAAACCCGGTATTCAGGTTAATATTTGACTTAATAAACTTAATAGGTTGGCTGAATGTGAAGAATGATCGGAAGCTTTTATAGCCATCAAGGTTAATCGGTTTTGTCAATTGCGATCCCTTTTTTAGTATTATATCAGGACTTCCTTGTTGAATAACAGAATCAGCATTCAAAGCTATATAAGTAGCGTTGGTGATATAATCCTGCTGTGCCTGTAAAAAAATATTTGCAAAAAAACTTTGCCCTTTTTGCGTATTGGTAAATGTGTAACGGCCTGACAGGAAATGATTATATGATTGTTTTAAATTGGGATTACCCATACTTATTCTTAACTGGTTGTTTTGATTTACCACATCCTGCAATTGGGTCACACTTGGAAAGTTAGTACTGGCCCTATACATGACCCTTATATTACTGCGGGCTGCAATTTTCTTACTCCACATCAGGTTAGGCAAAATGTTGGTAAAAGATTGATTGATATTAGTAACCGAGGGGAAAATCCTGTCACTTTCTAGTTTTGAGTGTTGCAGACTGATTCCTGCAGAAAACTGGTTATCCCTGTTATTGCCCAGTCGATAAGTAATCCCTCCGTTCTGTGTAGTAGTTGTATTATCAAATTTATTGGACAGTGTAGGTACAAACTCTGAATATTTACCACCAAAATCATCATATAAAAACGCCTGCTGATCCGCTTTATTTTTTGAGTAAGAAGGTGAATAATTTATTTGTAACTGGCTTTTGGGGCTTAAAGGTTCCGTATACGCAATATTCGCTGAAACGTTATAACCATTGGTAGGATTATCAGTAAACTGATTTTGCGAAGAATCAGTAATGCCGGCATCTTCAAAAAACCGATAGTGTGAAAGAGAATAGGTTTTTCCATCGTTTTTATTCATTGTTGTATTGAGTCCAATAGAAAACGTTCTTCCTCTTTTTGGAAAACTGTGTCTGTAAAGAATATTATTTCTGAGATTATAACCATTTCTTAAAACATTACGCCTACTCTCTGAAGTATTAGTTGTATCTGTTGTGCCATATAGTGAGTTTTCAAAAGATTCGGACAATGAACTGTTCTTTTGAAAATTAAGGCTTGGGCTGATGATGATCGAATTACTGGAATCCATTTTATATTCCAGTCGCATATTGATCCGGTGATTATAATTAGTACTTTTTGAGAAGCTACTTTGATTGTTAAAATAATTCTCACCTATGATTTCCGTTCTTGAAGAATTTTGATTTCCATTATTACTATTGTTAAAAAAATAACTACCGGATACATTTACCTTTTTACCCCATTTGTCAGAATAGTTAATACCAATAGCATTAGTTTTACTGATCCCACTTTGTTGACCTATCTGGAAGTTTTCTCCACCACCAAAGTTTCCGCCCCCACGACCGCCGCCGCGATTTCCGCCACCGCCACGGTTTCCACCACCGCCACTACTGGTGACTCCGAGTAAATCCTGCGAGCCAAAATTTTGCTGGTTGATATTATTAAAATTTCCTACAACTGATATTCGTCTATCCCCGTTGAATGTGCTCACATTACCACCCGCCATATAGCGACTATCAGTTCCGGCACCTGCATATATTCGGCCGAACTGGCCGTTTTTAATGCCGGATTTCGTTACAATATTGAGTGCCTTTACAGAATTTCCATCATCGACCCCGGTAAACTGTGCCTGGTCGCTAAGCCTGTCAAACACCTGTATCTTATCTACAATATCGGAAGGCAGATTACGTAAAGCAGCCGAAGCATCGTCCCCAAAAAAATCTTTTCCGTCAATCGTTACTTTTTTTACCTGCTCTCCCTGGGCTGTTACGGTACCATCTTTATCAACAGTAATACCCGGCATCTTTTTAATAAGATCCTCTGTTGTAGCGTCAGGGTTTACTTTATATTGATTAGCGCTAAACTGAGTGGTATCGCCTTTTTGTATAACAGGTGCGGCTTTTGATATTACCGTTACGCCACCCAACTGTAGCGTTGTCTTTGGAACAAATAATGTTTTAAGATCCAGATCAGGTATAGAATCGTTTGTAACAACAATCTGTTTAAAATCTTCATATCCAATAAAGCTTACTTTCAGAAAAAATGAATCTAAGGGTAGACCCTGGAATTGGAATAAACCGGTTTTATCGGAAACAACCTGGCGATTAGTTGTGGAGTCGCTTACAATGGTCAATATTACTGTTGCACCTGCCAGTGGTCTGTTATCGGCCGGATCTTTTAAACTCCCTTTAATACTCTGAGAACGAGCTATTCCTGAAATAAGTAATACAAAAAACAAAAGTTGAATTCTCCTCATATTTTAATAGTTACAGAGATAGGACGATGAAACGGAAATAAACCTTCGGAAAGTCGGAAAGCTATTATTTATACTTAGCCTTATTAAGGTGAACGCCTGCAAAGGGGGAACAGAAATTAATTTAATTTTAAGTAAATAATTTAAGTATGAAAAATCTGATCTCTATTCTGAGTTTTTATTCTTTGTTATTGTATGCCTGTAATAATTCTGGTAATAAAAACATTCCTGCAGATGATTCTGTGAATGTAAAATCAACAGGTATCGATTCCCTTGCTTTAAAAGCGGCCGGCATCTACGGAGGATATGTTCCCTGTGCAGATTGCGAAGGCATCATTACTTATCTATTGCTTAATCCTGAAATGTCTTACCGGTTGGAAGAAACCTATTATAAAAAAGATGAAAAAGTATTTCGGACCAATGGCAGTTGGAAAATGGAAAATTGAAAATGGAAAAATTATATTGTACGACAACAATGAAATAAAATTGAGTTTTCTTCCTGATGGAAACAAAATATGGCAACTAGATAGTGAAGGCAACCGA
>CAMLEX010000354.1 GCA_946479055.1 uncultured Bacteroidota bacterium
TATTGGAAAATAAAGACGGCAGTTCCCAGCTTCCTGCGTATAATGAAATCTTTACACTGTATAAAGAAACCTGGGATAAGGCAGGCTCAAAAGGAAAGAAATTGGGAGAGATCGATCATTTTGATTTCCTGATAGACGCATTGTCTTTAAGTAAAAAGAAAAACGCAACCGCCATTAAAAAGAAGATCAATGATCTGAGGAATCAATTGGAAAGAATGATCTGAGCAGAAGAAAGTTGACAGATGAATGATGACAGTTGACAGTTGATGGTTGACAGCTTAGAACTGCTGGCTATAACCACAAACCATAAACTATAAACCACAAACCTACTACTATGACTTTCATTAAAAAAGGAAGCCAGGGCGCCGCGGTAACCGAGCTGCAGAATATTTTAAGAGAGCTGGATTATAATATTCCTGTTACAGGAATATTCGATACAGCAACTTATAAAGCTGTGAGAAATTTTCAAAGCCGGCATTTAGACAAACATAATATACCACTTGAAGTTGATGGCGAAGTCGGAGAGATTACCTGGTGGGCTTTGCAAAATCCTAGAAGCAAAGTTCAGGGTGGAGCTATTGATTATGGAGTAATACCCGCGCCATCATTTGGTGGATCAACGATTGGCAGAACCGCTTTACAGTTTGCCATTGAAGAACTGAATGCAGGAGCCGGTGAAGTAGGTGGTAATAACAAAGGCCACTGGGTAAAAAAATATTTGCAACCAGTTGGACTTTCTGAAGGCAATAGTTGGTGTGCAGCTTTTATCAGCTGGTGTTTTTTGCAGGCGGCCGGAGGTGATAAGAAAAATATGCCTTTTAAATACACCGCCGGTGCAAGAAATATTTATAACCAGCTAAAACAAAAAGGGTTTATTTATGATTCAACGACACAACCTTTACCTGGTGATATTGTAACATGGTGGCGGGTTAGTATGTCTTCCGGGTTTGGGCATATCGCTATCGTCCATCATTACAAAGATGGATTTCTATATACACTGGAAGGAAATAAAGCGGCTAATGTTGCAGGCTTTTCATACATAAAAACCCGGATGGATAAACTGCTGGGGTATGGGCGAATCCAATAATTCTTATAGTTAATTTACCCATAAAATATCAAGGAAGAGAATCCAGAGTATTATAAGGATTTCTCGAAAAAGATCTATTTAAAATGATTGACCCTGATCAATCGTCCTGCCTGATCTGTAGTACATAATCTACAAAACCTCTGTAGCAATAATGACTCTAAATTGAGCAGTTGTTCTATTTTTTCCAGGCTCGTTCTGGCTTTACTTTGTGTCATAATTGATCCGTACTCTACCTGAAGCCATAAAAAAAATATTAGTCCTTGAAAATTTAATTTTTAATTTAAGCACAACCACTATCTTCTCTGTTTAGTTCTGATTAGTATGAACCGTCCAATCGCTTGTCTGTTTCAATACAGGCAAGCGGTTTTTTTTTGCAATTGGCTTAAAAAATACAGGTGGTTTATTAAGTAACTTGCGCCTCTGCATGAAACATCTCAAAGCTGTAAATAAATATTTCTGGAAATACCGGGTCCGTTTGGGTATTGGTATTTTGTTTGTCTTTTTATCCAACTATTTCAATGTTCTCACCCCACAAATAACGGGCTTTGTTATTGACTTTGTACAAAAGTCATTGAATCTATCCGGTTACAAGCCCCGGCAGGGTGGAGCTGATTACGATCCCCTCGTCAATAAATTTATTGCGAAAGTTGAATCTGCGGATTATACAATGGCAAAAGTGGTGGCATTGTGCGGGATCAGTATTTTAGTGTTAGCCTTGCTCAGGGGCATTTTTCTATTCCTGATGCGGCAAACCATGATTGTGATGAGCCGGCATATTGAATATGATCAGAAGAATGCTATTTATCAACATTATCAAAAATTGGATGCAGCATTTTATAAAAGGAACAGCACCGGCGACCTGATGAACCGGATTGCAGAAGATGTAAGCCGTGTGCGGATGTATACGGGCCCGGCTATTATGTATCTTGTCAACCTGGTAGCTGTTATTTCGCTGGCGGTTTTTTTTATGTACAAACGAGATCCGCTGCTTACACTGTATGTTCTAGCGCCACTTCCCATCCTGGCAGTTGCTATCTACTTTGTCAATAATATGATTCATAAGAAAAGTGAGATGATACAGGAATCGCTTTCTGATCTTACCACCAATGCGCAGGAATCCTATTCAGGTATCCGTGTTATCAAATCGTTTGTACAGGAGAAGGCAATGCTTGGATTTTTTACAAAGAACAGCGAGGAGTACCGGAAAAATGCTATCGGCCTTGCAAGGGTAGAAGCGATTTATTTCCCCTCTATTACATTGCTTATCGGGTTAAGCACATTGCTTACTATTATGATTGGTGGGTTATATTATATCCAGGGCAGTCATAATATAGGGATCGATACTATTGTTGAATTTGTAATGTATATTAATATGCTGACCTTCCCGGTAAGTGCCATCGGGTTGACGGCAAGTATGATCCAGCGGGCAGCAGCATCTCAAAAAAGGATCAATGAATTTTTGGAAACAAAGCCCACCATCCAGGATCCTCTAAGGGCCATTGATACCCGCCTGGAGGGGAATATACGTTTTGAAAATGTCGGCTTTATTTACAAGGATACAGGCATCCGGGCATTGCACCATTTCAATCTGCAGGTAAATAAAGGAGAAAAAATAGCCATAGTTGGCAGAACGGGTAGTGGCAAAACTACCATTGCCCAGTTATTGCTGCGTATGTATGATCCTACCCAGGGGAATATTGAATTAGATGATGTAAATATAAAAAGCATCAACCTGGAAACAATACGGGAGCAGATCAGCTACGTACCACAGGATGTATTTTTATTCAGCGAGACTGTTCATAATAATATCGCTTTTGGCATGGAAAAAGCGGAAACTACCGCTGTAGAACAAGCGGCTTTGCAGGCTCATGTACATAAAGAAATAATGGTTTTCACTGAGGGATACAACACGATGATCGGCGAAAGAGGAGTTACGTTAAGTGGAGGGCAGAAGCAGCGGATCTCTATTGCCAGGGCTCTGATTAAAGATCCGGCCATAGTTATTTTTGATGACTGCCTCAGTGCTGTGGATGTAAAAACGGAAAAAGAGATAATCAGTAGTCTGAATGATTACCTCCAGGACAAAACGGCGATCATCATTACGCACCGGATATTTTCCCTTTTCAGCTTTGATAAGATTGTGGTGCTGGAAGACGGTGAAATAGTGGAACAAGGCACCCATCAGCAATTGCTCGACATGAAAGGCTATTATACCGCCCTGTACCAACGTCAGCAGGAAACGGAAAGGGAATCCTGAGTGGGTCAAATTTCCTTACCCGGCTTCATGGAATTAAAAACTAATACGATCTCTCTTTTGGCTGTTTAAAAAACATCTATATATTTGTGACTTCATAAAATGTGAAGCAATTTTTTAAACTGAAAATTAACTATTGTGGCGTACGAGAACAACGACAAAAAAATGGAAAGTATTTACAGCAAGAGAATTCGTGCTGGAAAGAGAAGGACTTACTTTTTTGATGTAAGGGCAACCCGTGGTAATGATTATTATCTGACCATCACTGAAAGCAGGAAACGTTTTGATGATAATGGGTATGACAGACATAAGATTTTTTTGTATAAAGAAGATTTTAATAAGTTTATCAAAGCTTTGGGCGAGTCAGTAGATTATGTAAAAACAGAGCTGATGCCTGATTTTGATTTTGATGCATTTAATCATGATGAAAATCCTGATGAGTATAACCAGGATAGTAACGGGGAAGTAGTGGTGAACGGTGAAACAACCGTTGTAGCTAAGCAAGCCGATGAAGTTGTAACTGTACCGGTAGTACCGGTAGCTGAAGTAAAAGAGGAATCAGATAATGTAAAGAGCAGCAACCAGGAAGAAGTAGATAAATGGTAAAAATGAAAATCTAAATATGAATGCCTCCTTTCCGGGAGGCATTTTTTATTGACTTATATTTTACTTCGGACGATGATTCAAAACGTTTTGATAACCGATCTGTCCTTCACAATTTTTCCCTCCTGAAAATCTATTCTTCGGGATTCGATTTCTGGACTGAGCCTTTTAATACGGGCATGTTATAAGTTTGTTTTTCTGGTTTTATACAAGGCATATTAAATTGACTCATATCAGGCATTATGCAAGGCATATTATCCTGGGGCAAAGCGGAAATTTTGTTGCCATCCGACAAAGTATATACAAGATCTTTTTTGGGCTGTATGGGGATTGAAGATTGGTAGTTTGGTAAACTGGTAATCTTCAATCCCGTTTTCTTTTTAATTTGTTTTTGCAAATAATAAACTTCGTCGTTTTGTGCTGAAACAAAACTAAAGGTTGTGATGTCTGCAAGAAGAAATAAATATTTCATAAACGTTGTTTATGTCTTCCTGGAAATAAACTTATTTTCTCATTGTTTTATAAGCATTGATCAATCCGTTTGTTGATGAGTCGTGATTGCTCACGTTCTCATTATTTTCCAGTTCGGGTAAAATTTTATTGGCTAATTGTTTACCCAATTCTACACCCCACTGATCAAAACTGTAGATATTCCAGATAATGCCCTGCGTAAAAATTTTATGCTCATATAAAGCGATCAACTGGCCAAGCGTAAAAGGAGTTATTTTCTTTACCAGTAAAGAATTTGTTGGTTTATTTCCCGCAAAAACTTTGAAGGGAAGAAGCTTTGCAATCTGTTCGGCGGTCAGGTTTTGTTTTTCTAATTCTTTTTCCGCTTCTTCTTCTGTTTTTCCATTCATCAATGCTTCTGTTTGTGCAAAAAAATTGGACAACAGTTTTTGATGATGGTCGCCTATAGGATTGTGCGATTGTGCAGGGGCAATGAAATCACAGGGGATGAGCGGAGTTCCCTGGTGGATCAATTGGTAAAATGCATGCTGACCATTAGTACCCGGTTCGCCCCAGATAACAGGGCCTGTAGCATATTCTACGGCTTCGCCATTGCGATCGATACTTTTGCCATTACTTTCCATATTGCCCTGTTGAAAATAAGCGGCAAACCGGTGCATGTATTGATCATAAGGGAGTATAGCTTCTGTTTGGGAGCCATAAAAATTAGTGTACCAAAGGCCGATCAATGCCATCAACACAGGAATGTTTTTTTCAAAACTTGTAGTTTGAAAATGGTTATCTGCACTGTGTGCACCTTTTAGTAATTGTTCAAAATTTTTATAACCAATCGTTAAAGCAATAGATAAGCCGATGGCACTCCATAAAGAATACCGGCCGCCTACCCAATCCCAGAATTCAAACATGTTATTTTTATCAATGCCAAATTTTACAACCTCCTTTTCATTGGTAGACAGCGCGGCGAAATGTTTAGCAATATGTTTTTCGTTCTTCGCTTTTTTCAAAAACCAGTCTCTTGCAGTATGCGCATTGGTCATGGTTTCCTGTGTAGTAAAAGTTTTGGATGCAATAAGAAACAGTGTTCTTTCCGGGTTTACTTTTTTTAATGTCTCCGCAATATGTGTTCCATCCACATTGGATACAAAAAAGGTTTCAATGTCTTCAACCTTATATGGTTTCAGTGCTTCTGTCACCATCAATGGACCCAGGTCGCTGCCACCAATACCAATATTGACAATGTATTTGATCCGTTTGCCGGTATATCCCCTGTGTTCGCCATTGTGAACGGCTTCACAAAAACTTTTCATCTTACGCAATACTTTT
>CAMLEX010000355.1 GCA_946479055.1 uncultured Bacteroidota bacterium
AATGTTGATCGGGGCAGGGGGATTAGCCGTATTGTATATTATTATTGCACAATTGCTGGCTTCTCAATCTTCTTCAGTTGGAAATTATTTACTGGCAGCCATTGGCATATACGCCCTTTCACTGGCACCCGTAACCTGGGTATTGATCTCAGAAATATTTCCCAATAAAGTAAGGGGGGCGGCTATTTCTATTGCTGTATTATGTTTATGGGCAGCTTATTTTATACTCACTTTCAGTTTCCCGGTGCTGGCAAAATGGATCGGAATGCATAATACTTTTTATATCTATTCAGTAGTATGTGTAATCGGTTTTGCATTTGTATGGCTAAAAGTGAAAGAAACAAAAGGAAAAACACTGGAAGAGCTGGAGACCGTGTTCTCTCCTCACTAATCAGAGCATTAATATATCTAAAAGAGACATCAAAATGGAAGTGAAAGCATGGATTGAAAAAGTTACGATACCTACGTACGAAATTGGTAGACCTGAAAAAAACCCCATTTTCCTGGAGAAAAGAGTATACCAGGGAAGCAGTGGTGCAGTATATCCGCATCCTGTTATTGAAAAAATATCGGATGAAAAAAAAGACAAGGAATACACAGCAGTCTATATCGAAAATGAATTTTTAAAAATTATGATCCTGCCGGAACTGGGGGGCAGGGTGCAAAGGGCTTACGATAAAATCCGCAATCGTGATTTTATTTATTACAACCAGGTAATCAAACCTGCATTGGTTGGTTTAACAGGTCCCTGGATCTCCGGTGGTATTGAATTCAACTGGCCGCAACATCATCGTCCCAGTACGTATGATCCGGTTGATTTCATGATAGAAGATAATGCTGACGGGAGTAAAACGATTTGGGTGAATGAAGTGGAAGTGATGTTTCGTACGAAAGGTATGGCCGGCTTCACCTTGTATCCAGATAAAGCTTACCTGGAAATAAAAGGTAAATTATACAATCGTACTCCTTTTTCTCAAACCTTTTTATGGTGGGCTAACCCTGCGGTGAAAGTGAACGATCATTACCAATCTGTTTTCCCACCGGACGTTTATGCTGTTTTTGATCATGGGAAAAGAGATGTATCTGATTTTCCCGATGCTACGGGTATTTATTATAAAGTGAACTATGCACCGGGAACAGATATTTCGCGATACAAGAATATTCCGGTGCCTACATCTTATATGGCCATTCGTTCAAAATATGACTTCATCGGCTGCTATGAACACGATACGCAGGCAGGTATGCTGCATGTAGCCAATCATCACATTTCACCCGGAAAAAAACAATGGACCTGGGGCAATGGTGATTTCGGACATTCCTGGGACAGAAATCTGACCGATGAAGATGGTCCTTACATTGAATTGATGACCGGAGTATTCACCGATAACCAGCCCGATTTTTCCTGGCTTCAACCCAATGAAGAAAAAACATTCGAGCAATATTTTATGCCGTATGCCAAAATTGGTGCTGTGAAAAACGCTACCAAAGAGGCGATGCTGAACCTGGAGGTGAATGATAATAGGGTGGAGATAAAAGTATATACGACGTCTGCCTATCCATCGGCCATGATCAAATTGTTTGTGAATAATGAGCTGACAGAAACATATACTTTCGATCTGTCACCGGCCCACATTTTTGAAAAGACCATTTTGTTAAAAGAAAAAGTAGTTCCGGAAAGTATAAAAATAAAGGTGGAAGATGAAAACAATCAGCTGCTGGTGAGTTATCAGCCGGAAAAAGCTGAACAGAATGATATTCCCCCACCTGCATCTGCAGCAAAGGATCCCGAAATTATCGAAAGCATCGAAGAACTGTACCTTAACGGGCTGCACATCGAACAATACCGTCATGCTACGTATGTTGCTACAGATTATTACGAAGAAGCATTGCGCCGTGAACCGGGCGATATGCGGAATAATAATGCGATGGGATTATGGTATCTGAAAAGAGGCCAGTTCGCAAAGGCGGAGAAATATTTCCGGGCTGCTATAAAAACGCTTATACAGCGAAATCCCAACCCTTACGATGGAGAACCGCTCTATAATCTGGGTTGGTGTTTAAAGATGCAGGGGAAACTGGATGAGGCATATGAAGCATTTTATAAAGCTTCGTGGAATGCAGCCTGGCAGGACGCGGGTTTTTTTGCCCTTGCCAGAATCGCTTGCGAAAAAAAGAATTTTGAAGATGCATTATACCTGGTAAACAAATCACTGGTTCGCAATTATCATGGTCATTCTGTCCGCCACTTAAAGACGGTAATACTGCGAAAATTAGGTCGTGTCGGTGAAGCAATGAAGTTTCTTGAAGAATCAATGGTTATCGATCCGTTTAACTTCGGCTGCCTGTTCGAGAAATATTTATTGCAATTGGCGGCAGCCAACACACAGGAAGCCGCTCAGGCATTGCAGTATCTCAACCACCTGATGCGGGATGATGTGCATAATTATATTGAATCGGGACTCGATTATGCACAGGCGGGATTGTATGAAGAAGCGATAAATTTATTTACTATTTACGCAGAAGGTAAGGAGGATGTATATCCTATGGTCTGGTATTACATGGGATGGTGCGCATTACAGACGGGGCATCAATTAAAAGCAAAAGAATATTTCACAAAAGCATCCAACGCTGCACCGGATTTTTGCTTTCCCCACCGGATAGAAGATGTGATAGTGTTGCAATCAACCATTAGACAAAATCCCAGCGATGCGAAAGCATATTATTATCTTGGTAATTTCTGGTTTGACAAACGACAATTCACCGAAGCTATTACATGCTGGGAAAACTCGGCAAGGATTGATGATACATTTCCAACTGTTCAACGCAATCTTTCCTTAGCTTATTACAACAAGCGGCACAATACTGAGAAAGCTGTAGCTTCTCTTGAAAAGGCATTTGCGTTGGATGAAACAGATGCAAGAGTGTTGATGGAACTTGATCAGTTATACAAAAAATTGGGATATCCGCATGATGTGCGTTTGAACTTGCTGGAAAAACATCCCGCATTAGTCGATTACCGGGATGATTTATACCTGGAAAGGGCAGCATTGTACAATCACCTGCATCAATATGAAAAAGCACAAGAATTAATTACCTCTCGCCGCTTTCATCCCTGGGAAGGAGGTGAAGGAAAGGTAGTGGGACAGTATTTACTTTGTCATATTGAACTGGCGAAACAGGCGCTGATGGCCGGCCAATACCATCATCCATTGAACCTGCTGGCTGCCACCGAACAGTATCCACATAACCTGGGAGAAGGGAAGCTGTATGGCGTACAGGAAAATGATATTCATTACCTGCAGGGGTGTGCTTATGAAGGATTAGGCTTACCGGAAGAAGCAAAAGAAAAATTTATACGGGCCACCGTTGGTATCAGCGAACCGGTACAGGCTATCTTTTATAACGATGCCCAACCTGACAAGATCCTGTATCAGGGGCTGGCATGGTTAAAACTAAATGAACCAGGCAGGGCAAGAGCTATCTTTGAACGATTTATTCAGTTTGGTAATCAATACATGCATGATGATATAAAAATTGATTATTTCGCTGTATCACTTCCTGATCTGTTGGTATTCGACCGGGACCTGACACTAAAAAACAGAATTCATTGCAAATACTTAATTGGATTAGGTAACCTTGGATTGGCCAATTATGCAGCAGCAGAAAATGAATTGAAAGAAATAGTAAAACTGGAAGTCAATCACCAGGGTGCAGACACACATCTGCACATGATCTCCTTTTTACATTACCAGGCCAAACAAAATCCTGCAATAAGCATCTGATCTGAATAGTTCGTATAAATATCGCTATGTGTATAATGCATTTTAAGAAGCAAGCAATCAATCGTCCCTCTTAGTACAAGGGACTGCGAGGGTTGTTTCTACAAACCTCTAAGTTTTGTGAAAGAAAGACTCACACAAAATCAAATGTATGGCACTCAAATAAAGAAAGTTCGTAAAATAAAGAGGTAGTATTGCCACAAGGATTGATGAAGATGATAAATGATAAAAACGATGGTTATTTCACCCATGGAGCCTTAAAAAAAGCATGTGGGTATATTTTGCAAGTAAAACACCCATTAAAAGCTCTTTTAAATATCAGCAAACTACTGGCGACCCGGGAACTGGATATTATGTTTCTGCAGATGCAAACATATGATAATAGTGGGGACATAGGAGTAATGATTCTGCATTGCAGGCTTGAAAAAGATCGGATAAAGTTTGTCGCCAGTCTGCTGAAAAAAGTACCTGGCGTAGAAAAGGTCGAGTGGATGGAAGATACAAAAAGAGATACGCTATTTTAAATAATTAAAGCTGGGTCCATTATTTAAAAGCTTGAACAGGAGAAGGAAAAATTATACCATTTAATAGCATCGCCCTTAAGCCAATCACAATATTTTAGTTAAAAGAATTTTTCTTGAGTTGCTTCAATCACAAAAAGTTTCGAATCTGACTTTTTATTAATTTGGGGAAATAACCGGACTGACTGGGGGAAGCTGAGTTAAGTACAATAAATAGCTTTTGTAAAAAGTTTTTGTACAATTTTTGTACCACACTACATCTAAAAATCTGATACTCAATTATTATTATTTTCGTATCGGCAAGTAAGATAAGACTATGTTAACTTATGTAAAACAGGTTACACAAAACGTACTTTAATTACTAAAGGGGCGACCAATTTTTTGAAACACCGGTATGGAATCCTTCTAAAAAGATTTTCCGGGAAGAGAATTCCTGCAACTTTATTTGCAGTTCAATCTCAAAACCCCACTGGAAAAACAAAATGAGCTCAATAAAGAATTTGCTGAAAAATTTACTTGCAGGATCTATTTAAGAGGCGATAAGTAATAAAATAGCACAATCGTTTGTGCATCCTGGAAATATAGAAGTTCATTAAATTCATAGTGATATTATATTTTTATGAAGAAACTATATACTTCTTGTTAAATGCAACAACAGCAGGATATACAGATTGTAGAACAGTTAAAAAACGGCGATCTGTCTGGTTTCGATAGTCTATTTGTAAAGTATTATAAGCTGCTTTGTGTAAACGCCTATTTCTTTTTGGGGGATGAGCAGGAGGCTAAAGACCTCGTTCAAACATTTTTTCTCGATATATGGGAGAAAAAATTATACCTGCATTTTCATGACGAAATCAAAGGGTATTTATTCCGGGCCGTCAAAAACCGTTGCCTCAACGAGATCAGCAAACAAAAAACAAGAGATAAAAACCATAAGGCTTTTGCTGATCTGCAGGATGAGAATAGTTCCCCCGGCGATGAAATGCCGCCTGATTTTTATGGACAAATTCAAAGCACACTGGAAGGCATGGCTGGACAGAAAAAAGTGGCCATTCAAATGGTCTATGTAAAAGGTAAAAGATACCAGGAAGCCGCTGATGAAATGGGTATCAGTATCAATTCTTTTAAGACCCATTTAAAAAGCGGACTTAAAATTTTGCGGTACGGAGAAAAAAATAATAAAAACAATTAACCTGTTTCAGGTTGATCACTGTATTACTAGCGATGAAGCACAGTTACGAACAGGTTTTTGAATTGTTTATGGAAAAGCTGTCAGGCAATCTTTCTCCTGAAGATGAAAAATACGTGGAGAAAATGCTGGCAGATAATGCTTATTTCAGTGGGGTATGGCACACGTTGGAAGAAGAAAGCAGGACATTAAAAACAGATTCTTTTCTTGAGCAGATTAATGTTGGAGCCGATCTGGATACGCTGAAA
>CAMLEX010000356.1 GCA_946479055.1 uncultured Bacteroidota bacterium
ATTGAAAACTGGAATGGTACCAGAACAGGTTATGTTATTAAAAAATTCATGGATCCCAATCCTGCTATAGTTGACATGAACCAAAAACAGGAGGTTCCAACTGTGCTGATTAGATTTACCGAAGTTGTATTTAATTACATAGAAGCTTGTCTGGAAACAGGTGACGAAGCCACTGCCAGAGAATGGCTTAATAAAATTCGTTTTAGAGCAGGTATGCCTGCTACTACCGCAACAGGTAGTGCACTGGTAGATCTTTACCGCAATGAACGTAATATTGAAATGTTTGCAGAAGATCAGCGGTTTTTTGATGCAAGACGCTGGATGATAGCGCCGGCAAAATTTGGACAAAAAGTGAAGATTATGGTTATTACGGGAACTCTAAAATCCACATTAAAACCTCTAATTTACCGTTACAGTAAAGACAATTATAATTATAATTACCGTATCCAGGAGATCGAGTCAGGTGTCGAAAACCGAAGTTGGAATGACAAGGTTTATTTCCCTCCAATTAAACTGGATGAAATGAACAAGAACAATAAGCTTATTCAGAATCCTGGCTATTAATAACGATTAATGCCCTAAATTTTAACTGTGCCGGCAAATAACCGGCGCAGTTTTTTCATATAAGAGTACCTGATTTTTTTACACTGTCGGTTACAATTTTGAGATACTCAATTAAAACAGTCGTTTGTAAACTGCCGCTAAACGCTAAGCATAGAGCTTTACATTCTTTAAAGATGATTAAAAGGTTTATTATTAATTTTTCGCCTGCTCCAGTTTTACATTTCTATCACTGCATGCTGCGAAATAAAAACTATTTTTGAATCAATTCTGGTGATTTTTTTTAAATTCAAATAACACGTCCAATTGAACGCAAATATTATTCGAAACTGTATTATTATTGCCTCGCTCACGTTGACGATAAGTGCATGCCACAATAAAGAAACTAAAACTGAAACTTCGGCTACAGATACAGCACATCTTTTTACCTTATTGCCGCCAGACAGCACACATGTTGATTTCAACAATCCGCTTACTGAAGGTTTAAATACCAACGTATTACTGTACGAATATTTTTACAATGGTGGCGGTGTAGCTGTTGGAGATGTTAATAATGATAAGTTGCAGGATATTTATTTTTCAAGTAATCTGGGTGATAATAAATTATACCTTAACAAGGGCGGTCTGCAGTTTCAGGATATTACGGCTGCTGCCAATGTACAGTCAAGACCCGGTCCATGGAAAACCGGCGTAACAATGGCCGATGTAAATGGAGACGGCAAAACGGACATCTATGTTTGTTATTCAGGCAAAATGCCTGCGATTAAAAGAGTAAATCAGTTGTTTATTAATACGGGAAATGATGCCAATGGCACACCAAAATTTGCTGAACAGGCTAGTGAATATGGCCTGGCAGATTCAGGATATAGTACCCAGGCATATTTTTTTGATTTTGACCGCGATAGTGATCTTGATATGTTTTTATTAAATCATAATCCCGACAATCTACCCTTATTAGACGAAACCAGTACATTGGCCTTGCTTGCCAAAAGAAATGATAATACCGGTGTCAAGTTATATAGAAACGACAATAATCATTTTGTAGATATAACCCTGAAAGCAGGCTTTAGCAGTTCTTCGCTCACTTATGGTTTAGGCGCTGGGATTGCGGATATTAATCTTGATGGATGGCCGGATATTTATATTTCTAACGATTATGGTGTACCCGATTACATGTACATCAATAATAAAAATGGCAGTTTTACCGACCAGCTTGCATCGGCAATGGGTCATATCAGTCTTTTTTCAATGGGCAACAGTGTTGCCGACATTAACAATGATTGCCTTCCTGATATTTTCACCCTCGACATGTTGCCCGAAGATAACAATCGTCAAAAATTATTATTTGCTCCGGATAATTATGAAAAATTTGATCTGGGGTTGCGCAGAGGTTTTCACCACCAGTACATGCGCAACATGCTTCAGTTGAATAATGGCGATGGAACTTTTAGTGAAATAGGTCAGTTGTCTGGAATCTCAAATACCGACTGGAGTTGGGCGCCGTTATTTGCCGACCTTGACAATGATGGCTGGAAGGATTTGTATGTGAGCAATGGATACCTGAGAGATTATACCAACATGGATTTTTTGAAATACAAATATGATTTTATTCAAAAAAAAGGACGCTTAAAAAAAGAAGAAGTACTGGACATCATTAAACAAATACCATCTTCAAATGTGGTGAATTATACTTACCGAAACAAGGGCGATTTAACATTTAATGATATCGGTACACAGTGGGGATTAACCTTACCTTCCAGCAGTAACGGAGCCGCGTATGCAGATCTGGATAATGACGGCGATCTGGACCTGGTAGTAAATAATATTAACCTGCCCGCTTTTATCTACCGTAATAATGGAGAAAAGCAAACTCAAAATCACTTCCTGCAAATTAAATTGGCTGGAGCCGGAAAAAATACGGATGGATATGGGGCGACCGTAACCATTTATCAAAAAAACAACAAGCAATACCTGGAGCAAACGCCTGCCAGGGGATTTCAGTCTACCGTATCGCCTGTATTACATTTTGGATTGGGGAAAGAAGCTTCGATCGACTCGTTACGCATTGTTTGGCTGGGCGGTAAAGAGCAGTTGCTTACCAATATCAAAGCGGACCAGCTACTTACTTTGAAAGAAAATGAGGCTACCCGCCATTATAAAATCGCCAATCCTGTAAAACCTATTTTTAAAGAAATAAGCAGTCCTCTGAAATATACAAGTGCAGAAAATCATATCAATGATTTTAAACGTCAGCCACTGTTGGTTAATCCGCTTTCTTTTAGTGGCCCTTGTATGGTAAAGGGGGATGTAAATGGGGATGGGTTGGAAGATATATTTGCAGGTGGAGGTAGCGGAAAACCTGGAGCACTCTATATTCAACAAAAAAGTGGCCAGTTTAGTCAAAAATTGCCCTCTGTTTTTGATGCGGAGTCTTTGGGCGAAGATGCGGATGCAGTGTTTGTTGATGTCAATAATGACAGTTATATTGATTTATATATTGCAGCCGGTGGGTATCATAATTATACAGCGGGAGATGTTTTATTACAAGACAGATTGTACCTGAATGATGGAAATGGAAACTTTAGCAAAGCGAATCATTCATTACCGGAAATGAAAGTTAGTAAAAGTTGTGTTCGAGCCGGAGATGTAAATGGAGACGGTTTTATTGACCTTTTTGTAGGCGGCAGAAATATTCCCGGGCAGTATCCAGAGATACCTCAAAGCTATTTGCTGGTAAATGATGGCAAAGGAAATTTTACAGATAAAATTGAATTACTGGCACCACAGTTAAAAAATGCCGGTATGGTAACCGATGCAGCCTGGCTGGATATCAACAAGGATAAAAAAGCTGACCTTATTGTTGTAGGCGAATGGATGCCGGTAACGGTGTTTGTTAATTCGAATGGAAAACTTGAAAATAAAACGTCCGATTATTTCAATAAGGAGTATAGTGGCTGGTGGAATAAACTGTTGGTGTCAGATCTGAACAGCGATGGTATAAAGGATTTGGTAATCGGAAATATGGGCTTAAATACCCAGTGTAAAGTGAGTGATGCTGAACCTGCTGAAATGTGTTATAAAGATTTTGACAATAATGGATCGGTGGATCCCATACTTTGTCTTTATGTACAACACAAAACTTATCCCTATGTAACCCGTGATGAACTATTGGATCAGATGAGCATCATGCGCACAAGGTTTACCGATTACAAATCCTATGCAAATACAACCTTGAAGGATATTTTTTCTGCCGAAGAAATGGAAAATGTAAAGCATCTTCAGGCAAATGATCTCAGTACCGCTTATTTTGAGGGCGGTGCCGATGGCAAATTTCATAAAATGACGCTTCCCATTCAGGCACAGTTTTCACCTGTATTTACTATCAACACAATTGATTATGATAAAGATGGCAAATTAGATCTGCTATTATGTGGCAATATGAACCATGCACGTATACGTTTTGGTAAATATGATGCCAACTATGGAGTTCTTCTAAAAGGCGATGGCAAGGGTCATTTCAATTATATTAGCCAGCAACAATCCGGTTTTCATATTTGGGGTGATGTACGCAGTGTACTTAGTATCAACAACAGCTTGTTGTTTGGAATCAATCAGCAACCGGTCAAGGCATATCAACACAGGTAATTATTTAGGGCTTGCATCAATCTTTAGTTAGCTTGTGCGGCAGATTTTAGCAATATCAATTTTTCAGTTCAATGAAAACAATATCGTTTTTCTCTACAGTAAGGATAATTAGCCAAATTAAGGTTGCAATCATTTTTTTGCCGCTAATTTTTATATTAACATCCTGTTCGAAAAAAAAGGCATTACCCAAATTTGAAAATAAAGATATCAGTTCGGTCATTACCCAAATGACGGAAATTATGATGCAGGATATTACCAATCCGCCATTGGCTGCACGTTTTTTCTCATACACCTGTTTAGCTGGTTATGAAGTGGTGTCGCAGCATGATTCAAAATTCAAAAGCATGCATGGCGTCTTGAATGATTATCCCAGTATAAAAAAAATAGATTCAATTCAATCATATGATTATCGTTTAGCTGCATTACTTGCAATGATGGAAACTGCAAAGAAAATGCAGCCTTCCGGTAAATTATTAGATGCATACGAATCAAAGTTTTTAGACTCATGTAGAAGCATAGGATTTGATAATGATATTATTGATAATTCTAAAAAGTATGCACAGGTAATAAGCAAACAAATACTTTCTTACGCAAAAGCTGACAGGTATAATAAAATAAGTAATCTGTCAAGATATACACCAGTTGGTAAGGAGGGCACATGGTATCCAACGCCACCTGCATTTATGGCTGCAGTTGAGCCCAATTTTAATACGGTTCGCCCTTTTGCACTTGATTCTGCAGCTCAGTTTAAACCGGCACCACCTGTTGCATTTAGCTCCGGCAAAGGCTCTCCATTTTATGCATTAACAGAAGCTGTTTATGGGGAAGGTAAAGCAGCAATACCTGATCATATTGTTATTGCTTCATTCTGGGATTGTAATCCTTTTGCAGTACAGAACCAGGGGCATCTTCAGTATGGATTTAAGAAAATTTCACCTGGTGCGCATTGGCTGGGTATTACAGGTATTGCCTGTGACAAAAGCAATAAAAGTTTTAATGAATCAATGCTGATCTATACGACTGTTTCTATCGGCTTGATGGATGCTTTTATGTGTTGCTGGGATGAAAAATACAGGAGCAACCGTCTACGGCCTGAAACAGCTATCAGAAAATTTATAGACCCTGAATGGAAACCATTGCTACAGACACCACCTTTCCCGGAATATCTGAGTGGGCACTCAACTATTTCAGCAGCGTCTGCTACAATCCTTACACATTATTTTGGAGATAATTTCGCTTATACAGATAGTGTTGAAGTTCGTTATGGGTTACCACCACGCTCATTTAAATCTTTTAACCACGCCTCGGATGAAGCGGGTATTTCAAGATTTTATGGTGGTATACATTTTATGGATGCAATTGACAATGGTAATATACAAGGTCAAAAAGTAGGAAAGTGGGTATTGCAGCGCCTTAAATAAATTATATTTAACAGAACAGAAATAATTTGAACCACATAATATAAAAATCTTTCTAATTATTTTTCACATCTCTTATGATTCTTTACTCAATGGTAACAAGGCAT
>CAMLEX010000357.1 GCA_946479055.1 uncultured Bacteroidota bacterium
CCTGCTGATATTATTGACAGATAGTAAATTTTTTCCTGCCACTTCTAATATCTGGTATGTAGCGGGGATTGTTCTTTTATTACTTGTTTTTCCTTTTCATTCTAAAGTAAAAGGGACAGAATCCATCATTCGCCTGGGGGGCTTCCAGTTTCAACCGGCCGAATTTTGTAAAATATGCGTTGCCCTTGCACTTGCAAAATATTTATCAAGACCGGAAACGGATTTTAGTAAAACAAGATCTCAGTTAATTGCTGCAGGTATCGCATTATTACCGGCAGCATTGACGATTATGCAAAAAGAAACAGGCCTGGCTCTTGTATTCTTTGCTTTCTTTCTTGTTATGTACCGTGAAGGATTGCCATCTATTATTTTGATCATTGGTTTTGCAGTAGCTGCTTTGATTGTATCAACTTTGTTATTAGAAAAAAATACGCTGGCATTAATACTTACCGGTATTGCTTTATTGGTTGTATACCTGGTGAGAAGGCAGGTAAAACGGGATAAATCAGTTCTTTTAAAAATTGTACTTCTTTGGGTTTTGTGTGTGGGGATACAAAGATTTGGGGTGCCATTTATTTTCAAAAATTTGTTAGCAAAACACCAGGTCGAAAGAATTTACAGCACGATCGGAAAGGATGTCCCTTCGGAATATATGAAAGGAGAAACAGTAGCAGCAGAACCAGGAAAAAAAGTAGTGAATACTGCTGACTATAATGTAAAGCAATCAAAAATCGCTATTGGTAGTGGAGGTGTTCTGGGCAAAGGTTTACTGAAAGGAACCCAGACAAGATATGGTTTTGTGCCGGAGCAGCGTACCGATTTTATTTTTGATACAATAGGAGAGGGTTTTGGTTTTGCTGGCAGTTTTGTATTACTAGGAATCTACCTGCTTTTATTATTTCGAATTATCACTGTAGCAGAGCGTCAGCGAAGTGTATTCAGCCGTTGTTATGCTTATGGTGTAGCGGCCGTATTCTTTTTTCATATTGGAATAAATGTGGCTATGACTATCGGGTTGGCTCCGGTAATCGGTATTCCGCTTCCTTTTATAAGCTATGGTGGAACTTCATTATTAACATTCACTATACTTCTTTTTATTTTAATAAGATTAGATGCGGACAGGCAGATGGTACTACGCTAATAAAACACTAATTAGCGCAAATTCGTTGTTATGAAAATTATTCCTCTTTCAGAAGGCTCATTCACTATTGATAAGACAAAATTATTTGTTCCCTTCGATGATCAAACACATGATCTGCAGGCCAGGCCTGTTGGAAGTTTACTGGTAGAAATTCAGCCCTTTGTCGTTATTACCTCTAAGGACATTTTATTACTGGATACAGGTCTTGGCTTTGCTGATGATGAAGGGAAAATGCAGATACATAAAAATCTTGCTGAAGCCGGGATTAATCCTTCGGATATCACAAAAGTATTGATGAGCCACTTACATAAAGATCATGCCGGTGGCGTATCAGAATACAAGGATCGCAACAGGCTCTGTTTTCCGGATGCCACTTATTATATACAACAAAGAGAGTTGGATTTTGCATTCGAAAAAGGATTGCCTTCTTTTATTCCTGATGAATTGAAGGTATTAAAAGATTCAACACAGGTAGTATGGATGAAAGGAGATGAAGGCGCAATTGATGATTATATTCAGTATAAAGTCACCGGGGCACATTCACCCCTGCACCAGGTATTCTGGATCAAAGAAAATAATGAGACCATTTTTTTTGGTGGTGATGATGCACCACAGTTGCAGCAAATGAGACATCGTTTTGTAGCTAAATATGATTTCGATGGAAAGAAAGCAATGGAACTTCGGAAAGAATGGTGGCACACCGGAGAAAAAGAGAAATGGACCTTTTTATTTTACCATGATATTAAGACGCCAATTTACACGAATGGATGACGCTAATTAAACGAATAAAGCGCTAGTTTTCGCTAATGAGCGATACTTAGCGTTTATTAGCGAACGTAGCGTTCAAAAAAAACCGGCCCTGAAAAGAGCCGGTCGTTGCTAACCTTTAAAAAGCCAAGGTCGAAAAATATGTGTATTATTCTAAACTGTTTACTACTCCTCGTTTTATAGGTCTGTCACTCAGCCGGTCTCTACGGATATCTCGCAACTCTTTAATAAAGTTCTCCTGGTGGCTGAATACCTGGTTGCCTCTTTTTTCGCCGATTATTTCACGAAACTGGGTCCTGTAGCGAAGCCGGAGATCAACAACCTTTTGTTGTAATATAAGTTTATCTCCCCTGTTATCTTTTATGGTTTGTCGCCACTCTTTGAAGTATTTTAAAAAAACCGGTGTGAATTTCTTTGCTTCATCATCAGAGAGATTAAGTCTCTTCTGAATATATTCGTTCATTTTGTCGCGGATCTTTTCATTGCCATCATTATCATTATCGTCCTGTGCAAAGAGACATGATCCTGTAACAAATAATAAACTTAGTATAAGTAAAAATCGTTTCATCATTTAATTCAATATTAGATCATCTTCCGTTCCTGATTCGGCCAATTGCGTATCATTTAAAAACTCCTGTATCTCCTTGTCAGAAACATCTTTTAATAAATTATTTATTTCATCTTTCCCATCATTTTTGGCAACATCTGTAGTTTCTTCATTGGCTAATTCTACAAATTTATTAATCTCATCAGTGCTCACTTTTTTCAGGTTCTTTTTTACCCAGGCAAAAGATTTATTTTCAGGATCAATTTTTTCATTTTTATTCAGGGCGAAAAAACCAATAGTAGCAACAAACCCAATCACTAAGGCAGCGGCTGCATACCTGAACCATTTCTGCCTGGTAATGGAAACAACCTTTACTTTCTCTACAACATTTTCTTTATCAATCGCTGGTTGCAGATTTTCAAAATATCCCTCCGGTGCAGTGTAGGTCGATTTCTTTTTTAGTCCATTTAATAATGGTGAAAGGCTTTCTAACTCTTCCTGTGCTGTCCCCTCATTACTGGTCGAAATTGTTTGTTCCAACTTTTTTCCAAGCTCATCAAAATAGCCTGCTGGAACAGAATGAGGCATTTTTTTAGAAATGGAACTTAATAAAGGCGACAATGTTGCCAACTCCTCTGATGCTGAACTTGCTTCCAAGGCTTTTACCCTGTTCAATATTTCATCAGCCAGCCCATCAAAATACCCGGCAGGTGCCTGGTAAGGATTTTGAAAACTGGTATCAGCTAAAATACTTTTCAGTTCCTGTAATTCTTGTAATATGTTTTCCCGCTGTGTCATTTATCAGTTATTGAGACGCCGATCGTCGCCGGAAGTTTAATGATTTTTTATATAATCTTCAATTTTTTTGACGGCATGATGATAGCTGGCTTTCAATGCTCCCTCGCTGGTTTCCAATACCCGGCTCATTTCTTCGTATGGCATTTCATCATAATATCGTAGCTGAAATACAACCCTTTGCTTTTCAGGCAACTGCTGTATACCCAACTGTAGCTTCCATTCCAGTTTATTAGCGTCAAAATGCTGGTCTGCCTTTATCTTGTCAGTTAACCCATTGTCTGCATCGCTTAAACTAATAGCTGCTCTTTTCTTTTGCTGTTCCAGGAAAGTCAGACATTCGTTAGTAGCTATACGGTAAAGCCAGGTATATAACTGGCTATCTTCCCTGAAATTTTCCAGCCCTTTCCACACCCGGATAAATACATTCTGCAACACATCATTGGCATCATCATGGTCCACAACCATCCGGCGGATATGCCAGTATAATTTTTCCTGGTATTTTTTAATAATGGCTGTATAGGCTCTTTCTTTCGTGACAGGGTCACGAAACTGAACGAGCAATTCGGTATCACTGGTAATGGTTAGCGACATTTTGTTGACTTTGGCATTGGTTTGAAGGATATTAGTTCACTATGTTTAATCAATAAACATATAAAAATAAAAAAGCAGGTTCACTTTTCGGGGAGAACCTGCCTGAATATACTAAAGAAAATATTAATTGCTTTTCCTGTTCATCACTTTCTCCGCCGCTGCTACAATATCCGGTATATCTAATCCATATTTTTTTAGCAGGTCGGTAGGCTTTCCACTTTCACCAAATGTATCTTTTGTACCAACAAATTCAATAGGTATAGGAAGATTTTTGGCAGCACATTGAGCAATTGCATCGCCTAAGCCGCCAATGATATTATGTTCTTCAGCCGTTACTGCACATTTTGTTTTGCGGATTGATTTAATAACTGCTTCTTCATCCAATGGTTTTACAGTATGAATGTTGATCACTTCAACACTGATACCTTTTTCCTGCAAAATAGCACCCGCTTGAATGGCATTCCATACCATATGGCCGCAGGCAAAAATGCTGACATCAGTACCTTCAGAAAAAATTTGTGCTTTGCCGATTTTAAAATCTTCTTCTTTGGTGAAAATAGGCCATACAGGTCGGCCAAAGCGTAAATAAACCGGGCCGTTATATTCTGCAATAGCCTGCGTAGCGGCTTTGGTTTGTGCATAATCACAAGGGACGATAACAGTCATACCCGGCAGCATTTTCATTAGTCCTATATCTTCGAGTATCTGGTGAGTAGCGCCATCTTCACCCAGGGTAAGGCCAGCATGGGAAGCACAGATCTTTACATTTTTTCCGCTGTAGGCTACAGATTGACGGATCTGATCATAAACACGGCCTGTAGAAAAATTAGCGAAAGTAGTAGTGAAAGGAATTTTTCCTCCAATGGTAAGGCCGGCTCCAATGCCGATCATATTGGCTTCAGCAATACCGCATTGTATAAAACGTTCAGGAAACTCTTTGATGAATTGATTTAGTTTTAAAGATCCGGCAAGATCAGCCGTAAGAGCAACAACATTTGAGTTCTTACGGGCGGCTTCCACTATACCATCACCAAAACCACTGCGGGTGTCTTTATTTCCGGACGACTGAATTTCTTTTAAAAGCATAATTCTTTTTTAGCTTGGCAAATGTAAGGCAAAGCAAGTTTAAACTATCATGAGAGAAAATTGAAAGAGTTAAGAGGGGTTTTACCATTTTTTGATTAAAAATCCCATCATCAACTATACTTCTTAACGATGGGTTTTTGCTAAAGAATATAAGAAACTGATAAAAATCAATTGAATTTTTGCGGGTGAATTAGTTTTTGGCCCTTTTCTTGACTTGTACCCGCGTTCGTGCCTTTTTGGCCTTTTTTAAGTTTAAAACAAGCTAACAAATGATGAAAAAACTAATTTATCCTGTTGCATTTATGGCGTTAATGGCTTCCTGTAAAAGTAAAACAGAGAGTGCGGCAGAATTGGCGTATCGGGATAGCCTGCAAAAAGTGGCTATAGTAGACAGTATTGCAAAGGTTGAAGCCGCGAAAAGTGAAGCAGAAAAATCAAAAGCATCCGCTTCTACTATTTCCCAATCCGGAGCTTACAATTCGGAAACTTCAAATGCCGCAAAAGCTCCGGAGAAACCAAAAGGTTTGAGCAAAGCAGCCAAGGGAGCTATTATTGGTGGAGTTGTTGGTGCCGGTGCAGGTGCCATCATTGATAAAAAGAAACCGGTAAGAGGCGCCGTAATTGGTGCGGCTACAGGGGCTGGTGTTGGTTATACGATAGGTCGTGACGGGGATCGTAAATCAGGCCGCGTAGAAGAAGGCCGCACCTATCGCGAGTATAAAAGAGAAACAAGTCAGTAAACCTAAGTGCTAAAAGAGAAAAAGAGATAAAGAAAATGCTGCTATTAGAAAATTAT
>CAMLEX010000358.1 GCA_946479055.1 uncultured Bacteroidota bacterium
CTAAATCAGCCATGTTTGAATGGTTGAGAGAATTGGGACATACCATTGAAGAGCCCGTACCTTCATTATTTACATTTAATATGCCCGGTCATCCTATTACGAAGCTGATGGGAGTGAGTGTGGAAAATGCAAGAGTAAAGATAATCGGAACCAAACTGGAACAAGAAGGACCATTACTAATCACTCATTGGGGATTGAGTGGCCCAGCTATATTGAAATTGAGTGCATGGGGAGCGAGACAATTGGCAATATGCAATTGGCAATTCAACATCCTGATAAATTGGTTACCGGAATATAATGAACAAAGCTTGCAATCAGTTTTTCAATCATTACGTTTTGATAATGCTTCGCAAAAAATAGTTAATAGAAATCCTTTTGGTTTGCCACAACGGCTTTGGGAGTTTTTATTGGAACATTCAGAAGTAAACAAAGAAAAAAGGTGGGCTGACCTGCCGGTAAAAGAACAAAATAAACTGATTAAAAATTTATGTGCCTGTGAGTTTGCTATAAAAGGTAAGACAACGTTTAAAGAAGAATTTGTAACAGCAGGGGGGATTAATCTTAGTGAAGTTGATGCTAATACGATAATGAGTAAAAAACTGAACAATCTTTTTTTTGCCGGCGAAATATTGAATGTGGATGGTATTACTGGTGGGTTTAACTTTCAACATGCGTGGACGAGTGGATTTATTGCTGCAAAGAGTATAGCATTGTAGTCGCCGGAGGTGACATAATAAGGCTGCGAAACGAGGACGTTTCACAAAGTTTAAGCGTGAAAATTCGAAAAAGTAATAAACGATTATGGAAAAAGAATATTCATATTTGAAATCATATTGCGAGTTGGCTATTATGTCTCACGAAGTTAGTCTTGATTATATAACAAGTATGCTAAACTCACAGCCAACAAGATTCTTCAATAAAGGAGATGAGTATCATACTCAAAGTGGGCAGTTGAAAAAAAGACCTGTGAGTATTTGGAATATTCAATCTCCTAAAACTATTTTGGCAGAAGAAGATATTTCACATCATATTGATTTTTTTAGGAAAGAACTCTTTAATAAAATATCTATTTTAGAGGAACTAAAAAGAAATCAACAAATTTCTGTTGTATTTGTCATTCATATAGAGACAGAGGATTTAAGAATCTATTTCGATATTAATAAAACGGAATTGGAATTTATTCAAAGTATAAGTAACGGTTTACGGGTTTCATTATTTACAAACAAGCAAATTAAAATGGAAGATTGAGTATGCGTAACGTATTCACTTCGTATAGTATAATATTGCTACCAGTTACATCGCAAAGATGATAGAACAAATAAAAGAGCAATAACCCCCTTTGCTAATTCATTTTGTTATGGTTAACTTTCTTTAACCCCCGTATTCTTTTGCAGTTTTTCTATTTTATCTATTCTTTGTACAATAGAATCAAGATTACGAAAATGAATATATGCCTTCCTGTATTTGTTAGCATCAAATGCAGGTGAACCCATATATACCTCACCCGTTTTAGTAATACTTTTTGAAATACCTGATTGGGCTGTAATGGTAGTATTATCTGCAATATTTAAATGTCCAACTATTCCTACCTGCCCACTGAACATACAATTTTTTCCAATTTTTGTAGAACCAGCCACTACACCATGTGCAGCGTAATAGGTATTTTCTCCAATTTCTACATTATGGGCAATATGGATAAGGTTGTCAAATTTTACGCCTTTGCGCAGGATGGTTGAGCCCAATGTCGCTCTATCAATAGCACAGTTGGCGCCAATCTCTACATCATCTTCAATGATTACGTTTCCAATCTGCGGCACTTTTTTATGATCGTTTTCAGGATTAAACCGGAAGCCATCGCTGCCGATCACGGTTCCTGAATGAATGATACAGTTTTTGCCAATGCTGGTTTCAGAATAAATTTTTACGCCGGCAAAAAGGGTAGTGTTATCACCGATTACTGCATTGTCACCAATATAGACCTGCGGATATATTTTTACATTGTTACCAATCGTAGCATTTTCACCAACAAAGGAAAACTCTCCCGCATAAATTTCGGTTCCCACTTTAGCACTGTCTGCAATAAAAGACAATTTGGAGATTCCTTTTTTATTCAGCTTTACCTGGTTGTACATTTCCAGTAACTGAGTGAAAGCATTCCCGGCATTTTCTACCCGGATCAATGTAGTAGTAACAGGAGCTGTTAAAACAAAATCTTTGTTGATGATAACCACCGAAGCCTGTGTGCCATACAAGTATTGCGTATAAAGTGGATTGGCAAGAAATGAAATAGAACCTGGC
Organism: uncultured Bacteroidota bacterium; assembly: GCA_946479055.1. The sequence continues at coordinate 2,299 of CAMLEX010000358.1, forward strand.
ACCCCTTCTTCAATTTTAGATAATTTGGTAACAGTAGCATTTGCATCTCCTTCTAAATGGCCATTAAGCAGACCGGCTATTTGTGCGGCGGTAAATTGCATCGTATTGATTTTTGTTTAGGTATTAATATGATTACGGAATATGTCTTGTGAGAATAGAAACTTTAAAATTCATTTGGTAGCTAAAGACCTTTTACGCCGATCATCTGATTGCTTTCCTGGTCCCATACTTTCAATTTAAAGCAGGCGCTGATATCCTTTGGCGTAAGCGAAGTGATTTTGCAATTTTGCAATTCCGTAAAATGATTCATTACTTCAGGTAACCTGTAAAAAGGGATTTTTGCATTCAGATGGTGAATATGATGATAACCGATATTGCCGGTAAACCAGGCCATAACAGGATGCATTTTCATAAAACTGGATGATTCCAACGCGGCTTTTTCATATACCCAATTCTTGTTTTCATAAAATTCTACACCGGGAAAATTATGCTGGGCATAAAATAAATAAGCCCCTATACCAAACGCAATTAAAAAAGGTAAAAAGAACATAAAGAACCAGGCCTGCCAGCCCATAAAAACAAATAAAAGTACAGCTGCGGTAAAGTGCAATATTAAAGCTATGATTGAATCGTAATGTTTTCGGGGATTGCTGATAAAAGATCGCAGGCACATGCCCATAATAAACATGGAAAAATATCCCAGCGCAATAGTGATGGGGTGACGTATAGCGAGGTAAGTAAATTTTTGAACAGGAGTCATGTCCCTGTATTTCTTTTTTGTAACAATCGGATAGGATCCTATGCTTGCACTGAATAATTTAGAATTATGATTGTGATGATGATCATGCGATCTTTTCCAGATACTGGTAGGAGATAACATATACATTCCAAAAACGGTCATGATCACTTCGGCAGTGGTGGATTTGGTTAAAATAGTATGATGCTGATGATCATGATAAATGATAAACATCCTTATCAACAATAAACCTGCTATAATACTGCCTACTAATTTTAAGGCCATAACAGGCATCAATAAGGTGCTGCCAAGAGCCAATATCAATAATGAAAGAGTGGATACCGTATGAAACCAACTTCGGGTTCTTATTTCTTTTGCAAAAGGCTTTGTAGCTAAAATCAGGTTTTTACCAAGGAGCATATCAGATCGTTAGGTCGGTAAGATAGGCTATTTAAATTTTAATCCGCGTGTTTTTACCCATTAAAGTGTTAATAGATATATGCGGGGTAGTGCAATGATATCAGCTTTTTTATTACTATGGTTATAATCATTTATCCAATTGTGGTTTTAGCTGAACATAACAGTATGCTGTAAATGGATTCATCGCCCGGTTGTTTATAATGATCCTACGACAGTAAATATGCAAGGCAAGGGGATAATTATTTTCAGGCCATTGCCTTGCAATGAAAATAATTCTTGTGAATATAATAAAAGGGTTGTCAACCTTCAAAAGGTTGGCAACCCGGGTAGTAGCTCAGTCTGGTTTGTTCAGGCCCAGATGAACGCAGAGTAACACAAATGCATATTTCTGTTTTTATTTGTATTTATCCGGGACAAAAGATCCATCCCGGTTAACTATTTTCAAGTTGACCTTAATGAAACTTTGAAGAACAGCGAACAGAACCCTGAACGGAGCGTCGCAACATAAGCTAAATCAAGGCATTGCAACTGGAAAAATAATGCTAAAAAACCTCCAACTTCAAATCTCAAACCCAGAACTAAAACTTATCTTTGCTGCCCCGATTTTTTTAAACCCTTCGGGACTATTTTATCATGTTTGAAAACATAATTCAAAAACAATTAAACGCTGATGCACAGGAGACTGCAGCTGCTGATACAGCAGAAGCAACTACAGCGACACCAAATGCACCCGTGCAAACCGCTCACGACGATTTTGACTGGAGCGTTGACAAACGTAATGTTACTTCTTACACGAAAGAAGAAAAAGAAAAGTACGACAAAGTGTATGACAACACTTTTGTACAATTGAACGATGGAGAACTGATCAGAGGATTGATTGTTGGTTTAACCAAAACAGATGTTGTATTGAACATTGGTTTTAAAAGCGATGGTCTTATTTCTCTCAATGAATTCCGTGATCAGCCTAACCTGAAGATTGGTGATGAAGTGGAAGTGATGGTGGTAGATAAGGAAGACCGTCAGGGTCACCTGAATCTGAGCCGTCGCCAGGCCCGCATTACCCGTGCATGGGAAAGAATCATGGAAGTACATAAAACAGGAGAAGTTATTACTGGTCTTGTTACTTCTAAAACAAAAGGTGGTTTGATCGTGGATGTTTTCGGTATGGAAACATTCCTGCCAGGTTCACAAATTGACGTGAAACCTGTAACTGATTACGACCAGTTTGTTGGAAAAACAATGGAATTCAAAGTAGTTAAGATCAACGAAACTATCAAGAACGCTGTTGTATCTCATAAAGCTCTTATTGAAAGCGATATCGAAGCACAACGTGCAGAGATCATGAGCAAACTGGAGAAAGGACAGGTATTGGAAGGAACAGTGAAAAATATCACTGACTTCGGTGCCTTCATGGATTTGGGTGGCTTAGATGGTCTGTTGTATATCACTGATATTTCATGGGGTCGTATCTCTCATCCGGCTGAAGTACTGAAGATGGATCAGAAGATCAATGTGGTAGTACTTGATTTTGATGATGAGAAAAAACGTATCAGCCTTGGCCTGAAACAACTGACTCCGCATCCGTGGGATGTATTGTCAGAGAATATAGCAGAAGGCAATGTAGTGAAAGGTAAAGTGGTAAACATTGAAGATTATGGTGCTTTCCTTGAGATCATGCCGGGTGTTGAAGGTCTTGTACACGTAAGTGAAATTACATGGGCTAATACACCGATCAACGCTAAAGAATTCTTTAAGCTGAATGATGAGCATGAAGCCAAGATCGTTACGCTGGATAAAGCAAGCCGTAAGATGAGCTTATCTATCAAACAACTTTCAGCTGATCCATGGAATGATATTGAAACACGTTTTGCAGAAGGCAGCCGTCATACCGGCCTGGTTAAAAACATCACTAACTATGGGGTGTTTGTAGAACTGGCTCCTGGTATCGGTGGTATGATCCATATCAGTGATCTTAGCTGGTTGAAACGTTTCAATCATCCAAGTGAATACACTAAAGTTGGTGCTAACATTGATGTTGTAATAATGGGTATCGATAAAGAGAACCGTAAATTACAATTAGGGCATAAACAACTGGAAGAAGATCCCTGGAATGCACTGCAGGATACATTTGCCATCGGAACTATTCATGAAGGTGCTGTAACCCGCCGCGATGACAAAGGTGCTGTTGTTCAGTTGCCTTATGGCCTGGAAGGTTTTGCTCCTAACCGTCACCTGACCAAAGAAGATGGTAAGAGCATCGGCG
>CAMLEX010000359.1 GCA_946479055.1 uncultured Bacteroidota bacterium
TCTTGAAAGCCCATTTTAAATTATCATTAAGACTACCAGTAGCTTTCCACTCCCATTGAACAATATCACCACCATTACTCACACTGCTGTCTTTAACGGCCAGGCATTTATTGGTGTATCTGCACACTATCTTATAATATCCACCTCCTAAATTTACAATCTGATAACGCTGATTAGAATAGCCCAGGTCATCCCATTGAACTACCGCAGCTCCATTTGCTACACTATTATTGTTAACCGAGACAACTTTGCTGTTGTAAGAAGGTTTGATGATGTAACCTGATGAATCAAATGTCACATCGAATTTCAAATTATCCTGGCAAAGACTATCCCATTGTTCAACAACAGCGCCATTATCTTCAGACCACCCTACAATAGACATCATCTTACTACTATGTTTTGCTTTAATGTTATAGGTCCCATTGGCTATAGTAGAGACCAGGGGTACCGGAGTGAATTTCCATTTGAAATTATCCTGGTTGTTGTCAACCCATGCCCATTGAACAACATCAGCACCATTAGTCGTATCGTTTCCTGTAACAGCCAGACATTTGTTGCTATGCTTTGCTACTATTTTATAATAACCGCCGCCAATATTAACTATACTAAACCGCTGGTTTGCCTGTTCAAGGTCACTCCATTGATTGATTACAGCTCCGTTGGAACTGCTATATCCGTTAACCGTAACAGCCTTTGCATTGTAGGAAGGCAGTAATTTGTATCCTTCAGGGGTCCACTGTACATTGAATACCTGGTTGCCCTGGCCCAGTGGAGCCCATTGCTCGATAATACCACCGTCATTTTCGGACCATCCGGCCACAGACATATCCTTATTACTATGTTTGGCAGTAATCCGATAATTGCCGCTTGCTATGGGTGCTGTTGCAAGATGGCTTGCCGGGATAACAAAAGTGTTTGCAGACTTTGCAAGCGCTGTAAAGGAAAAAATATTGTTGGCAATTGAAACATTACTCAGCTTTGCACATGCTTCATTAATGCGACCTCCGCTTTGCACATAGTCGGCATTGGCATTGCTGCCTCCCGTACTCCATCCGTTTGGCGTTTGCGTAAACGCTGTGTCATTTTCAAATTTGGGATTTGTAAGATGGTTAGTGCCCGGAAGGCTGTCACGATATAATTCCACGTTATCAAATGCACACCATTTGTTTGCTGGTCCATCAGAATAAAAACCAATCGTACACTGCCCATTTGTTACGCTAATATTGGATATGGTAACCTGTACATAATCGTCAGATTTCAGGATATTTGTCTTTAAAGTATCTCCTCCACCCTTCGCTGCGAAGTAACAGTTGGCTTGTCCACCACTGGAGAGTACCCATGCTTTTGCCGTGTAGGTTCCATTGGATAGTCCCGTTTTTGTTTGGTATGTATACACATTATAAGCCGAATCCTTCCAATGGGCGCCTTCCATGCCATGCGATGTTGTCCGGTAAACCTGTGCGGTACTCCCGACGGAGCCAAACAGGTTAAGATCTACCTGGTAACTTTTACTGGTAGCATTGCTATTGTTAATCACCAGCACAATGGAATCGTTACCGGGGTTGATGGCCGCCAGCGTTGCGGCGTCATTGCTGCTGATTAGCGTATAACCCGGTTTTATAAATCGGGTAACCTGCATACGTGCATAATAATTGCCTATTCTTTTAAATGTCGCAGTTGAGTCATATTGAACATGCCCCCAAACATTACCCTGATCCAAATATTGCCAATCACACCAGGCCACCGGCTTTAGGTTGCGCATATCCCTGATTAAGGCATCTGTCATCTTTAGATTATTCTGAAACCCCTGATAATTCCCTATTTCAAGTGGGCCTGATTCTGACATCCAAAGCTTTTTGTTTTTTGATTTTGCAAGGTTATAAAGATCCTGGTATTGGGTTATAGAATCCAGCTTGGTATACGAGTGGGTATTTATCTGTGTAATTTTTGAAAGCATACTGTCAGAGAACTTATTAATTTCATTATAAGTCTCCCTGGCGTTATAGCATTCCATAGCGCTAAGACTACAATAGCCCGACATGGTTTTTGCCTGAAGTTTGTTATACACTTCTGTATATATTTTAACCAGGTTTGCAGAGGAAAAATGACACCCCTCCTGCACACCATTTGCCGCCCACGCATTTGAGGGTTCATTAACGGGTGCAAGTGTTTTGAATGTTACATTCAGACTATCATGATAATATTTTACAACCTCCGTTAAATAGTCTGCAAAATCATCGTAGTAAGCATCTTTGAGATTATCCGCACCTAAGCTGTCTCCGGATGCGCAATTACTTTTTGTCATCCAGTATGGTGGTGAATAGGATACTGCCGAGAAAATACAATCGCTCCTTTTTGATTTTAGTTTCAACAAAAATTTACGCTGCGTGGAATCTCTTTTGAAATCATAAGCCGCAGTTTCAGAAATCTTGTAGCCCTGCAGGGTGGCGTCAACTCTCATATGGCTATGAGAAGGGTTCTCCCCACCGGCAATATCGAATCTGAAGACATTCATGTTCAAACCAGTCGGACTGGTCAGCCAGGTACAAAGGGTATCTATTTTAGCGTCGGACCAGCCTCCGGCAACATTAGCCCACCATGCCAGTGAAACGCCCCATCCTTCGAGCGTTTGATATTGTGCATTGGGATCAACAACCACGGCGGTTTGTGACTTTGCTAACACGGACATCAGCAAGACAATAGCAATCATTAGATTTTTCTTCATTACAGTTGGGTTTTAGAAAGTTATTAAAGAAAACTTTCAGTAATAAGGTTAAATGGCTCAAGGTGTGCCTGCTAAAAACCATCCCATACGTCTGTACCTGCCCGCAACTATTCGTACCTGCCTGTTAATGTGGTAACGGATTTGCCTTCAATAGTTATCTTATCTGCTTCTACAACCGACCGCGACAAACTTTTTATGGCAGTCGTTGTATACATATCCAGTTTATTGCCTGTTATTTTAATCGTTGACCCTAATCCGTCTAGCTTGAATGTTTTTTTATTGGCACCTATGTTCACGATCACGAATACCAATTTTTTTGAGTTGACATCTTTATACGCCGAGATCATAAGTGAGTTGGCGGCGGTAATATCATCAGCAATTCCTTCAATGGAAGCAGTAACCCGCTTCATGCCCGGCCTGATAAACCGTGAGTAATTTCCAAAGCACCACAGTTGTTTGGAGTCTGACACAATGCCATCTGTTTTGCTGGCATTCAGGTCATATCCGCCGGAGGGATCATTAATATATACGAGCCCATCGCTGTAATCATAGGGGGTCATTGTCAGCCACCACTGCCAGGCACTTACATTGGCAATGGCCAGATCGTGATGAATGACTTTGGCTACATACAACCCGTAATCAATGCTGGTATTTTTTGGATAACCATTGTACTTGCCGCAGATATCACCCAGTATCCCAAATTCGGATTGCCATAATCCTATACCGGCATCTACCGCATTCCTCTTATTCACTACACTGTTACGGATATTTATCAGGTTATTATCGGGACAGGTAGTGAAATAACTATGCGCGGAAATTATTTTTGCTGTATTGGGCACATTGCCAATATAGTTTGCAGAAGCAGGGCTGAACCAATTATAAATCTGATCGCCCCTGTTATTGTCAAAAGCATTGCTGGTAAAATTCCATTGTGCCGCTTCTCCCGCAACGATTGATGTAGATAATGTCTTGCTCTGCAGTTTGGGACCTAATAATTTTACCAGGTCTGCTATTTCCGTGTTGGTAGCTGCAGAACCTTCCTGCGATGCATTGCCACTATTACTACCCCAGTTCCACTGCGGCTCATTGAAGGGACTGACATAATCGAATTTGAAATGATCACAGACTTCGGCCAGAAAATCTGCATAGGCAGGCATCTTACCTGCTTGCAGGTTGAAAGATGAACGGGCACCTCCATGTGCTTTCCCATCGATCGTCATATGCACAGGGGCCGAGATGGCAAAACCTAATGCGTATTGTACGCCTCTTTGCCTGGCTGCATTTAAAAACCATTGACTGCCGCTTTGCTTATTCCAGTCATAGGTACTATCTGCTTTCAAAAAACATTCTTCACGCCGCCACTCATCGGAAATCTCACTGTTGGCACCCTGTTCAAAGCTTCCGGCGCCGATATTTACCCGCCATAAAGAAAGACCGATTCCCCTGGGGCTCCCATCATTTGCAGTATCCAAGCTAAATAGATAGTCTGCAATCTTGTTCTTCTTATTAAGATCAGTCCATTTGCCGATGAACTTGGCAGTCCAGCCGTCTGATGCGCCAAAACTATGTATGGTTTGTTTTTCATCATTCAGGTTAATAGTTAATTTCAAAGGCGCATTTGCGAGGCAAGTATCTATTCCGTTGTAAAAACAAGGGTTAGGCGGAGGCGGAATAGGGCCGGTTTTTTTATTGCAGGCATAAATTATCCCTGCAAAGAAAACCATCACTAAAAAAAAGGAATATTTTTTAACCATTTCTATTATTTTTTATACCCTGGTCTTTGCATCAATGCTCATTATTGTATTACAGTTATTGAATCAACTATTCGGATCGCATACCGGGTCAGTTTCCTGAACAGTAAGTCTCCTCTTGCCTTTTTTACTAGTTTTAAAAAAGCAAAAAAAAACAACTCCCCAAAAAAATAGCTAAAATTTACTTGACTGGGTTTAAATCAACAATTCTCAGTCAAAGTCGTTTACTGCTATGATAAGGATACCAACGGCGGCCGAAGACGTGGCGGGCAGGAACACCCGCCACGGAAGCCGCTTAAGTAAAACGATATTGGATTCTTAATATCCGGGATTTTGGGTAACAGTACTATTGCTGGCCTGTATAACACTTCTTGGTATCGGCCACAATTCATGTTTGCCTTCCTTAAATTCAATTCCTTTATTCAGGCTTTCGCGGTGGGGCTTCTTTTCAATAGGATCAACATTGGTGGTCGTATTATATTTAACAAAACTGCCATTTGGCCCCATAAGTAATGAAATTAATTTTTTACCGCCAATCTTAATTCTTCTGATATCGTCCCATCTATAGGTACCTTCACCTGCCAGTTCAAGCCTTCTTTCGTTATAAATAGCTAATTTCAGCGCATCGCCTGTCAAAGCTAATTTTGGTGCAAGATTTACTCTTTGCCTTACTTTATTTAAAGAAACTAACGCTCCGGCGGTATTTCCGTTAAAGGCAGCAGCTTCCGCATGTATCAGCAATATTTCTGCAAAACGTAAGAAAATCTGATTTAATGGCTGGTTACCATACTCACCGCCTCTTTCAGCTTGAGGCACATACAATTTTCTGAAATAACGACCTGACGTGTGTTGACCAATATCAGCCGGATATGTGCGGCTTTCGCCTTCAACTGGTTCACCTGCCTTCACAATGGTATTTTTTCTCCGTACATCATCTCCTTCGGCTATAAAAGCATTTTCCAGGTCACTGGTTTGGCCAAACCAACCCCAGCCTTGATCATTGGTTGCCCATGTCATGGTGGTAGCTCTTGTACCTACACTGAATTTGGTATCCGGCAGGTACCCGATTTCAAATAGTGATTCCCTACTCCATGGATTGGTTGTTTTAAATAAATCGCCGTAATTAGGCAACAGAATATACTTATTTGATTGAATGACTGTTTGAGCAGTACTTTCTGCATTGGGATAATCTTCCATGAAAAGATATGCTTTGGATAGCAAACCTAATGCAGCGCCTT